>JAZQKM010000066.1:0-11666 GCA_045542155.1 Eubacteriales bacterium | reverse complement strand
ATACGTGGGCAAAAATTTGAGTTTTTTCTCTTCTTTTGCCTTTTTCTTATCGGATTTCTTATCGCTTTGGTTAGTTTTTGGAACGTCAGGCGCGTTTTCATCGGGCTTTTGGGCAAAAAGTCCCGCATCGCGGAAGAGCTTGGGCAAATCGATTGCGGGCGCACCGCCATCCTCGATATCATCAGCATCCGAAGGTGTTTCGGTGTTCGCAAGCATTGCGTTGATATCGTCCTCGGCACCCTCGAGCTGCTCGGGAGAAATACCGAACTGCCCCATTACGTTGCCAACGAGATTGTCAACGGGAACGCCCATATCCTTGGCACACTTGAGGCAGAGCCCCTTTGTGCTCTTTTCGCCGTTTTCCATTTTTGTAACGAAGATAACTGCCATACGCTTATGGCATTGTGAACACATTACCATTTAGTGAATGAGTCCTTTCTTTGGAATTTTTGAAAAGCCTACCGAAGAAACGGTAGGCTTTTTCGGGGATTATGAGATTTGGGCAAATACTCTTATTAAGGAGCAAGGTTGCCCAAGAACTTAACGATAACAGTATCGGGATAAATGGTACCTTCTGCATCGAGGAGCTTAACGATGACTGCAATGATGAACAAAACAACAAGGCCCATAACTGCACCAAAAACGCCACCAAGGACACGGTTAGCAGTGCCAAAGAAGTCAAAACGGTCGGTAATCTTGGTCAAAAGCCATGCCAAGACAGTAAGCAGAATGATGGCAAGGATGAAAGTTACGATGTAACCGATAACGTTGGAAATGGTTGTGGAAACGGTTTGCGCGATGGGAAGAACCTCTTGACCAACAGCGCCTTCTTCAGGTTGGAGGAACTTAGGCAGGGTTTCTACAACGTTTGTTCCCATTTCGTTAAGCCAATCGTAAATGGGTTGGAAAATGAATTTGTCATAAACAAATTTGCCAACGAGGGGACCAACAAAATATGTGATAATAATGGCAAGCAGGAACTTAGCCGATTGGATAAGGCTCTTGATAAAGCCTCTTCTTACGCCGACTACGATAAAGATAGCGGCAATAATCACAAATAAGATGTCGAGAAAGAGTGGCATAGTTAAAATCTCCTTTTTGTGTGTTTTTTATGTGCGGAAGGTAATGTAAACAGCTTTTTGTGGCGAGCAAAGCAAAACTTCTCTCTCGTTCACGGCAAGCAATACCCTACCGTCCGTTGCGTATTCCCTAGAGTCCATTCGTCCGCTATCGAGTTCCAAGCGACTCACACCGTTGTAATCGGTCATAAAGAGTACACCCTCGCGATACGCCAAACTGCTGATGCTCTGGGGAATAACATCATTATACACTATTTTTCCGCTTTTGTCAAATATAATTATAATATTTTTTTCAGAAATTGCACTTTTTTTCAAACAAATGGCGACACCGTCCTCACAAATATCGGCAACCGCCGGAATTTTTCCTTCAAAATCGTAGAAAAACTCCAATTCCCCACTATTTGAGAGATACCCCAAACCGGTGGTAGTAAGGACAGCGAGCTTACCCGCTTCGGTAAAATGACAGCGAATTCCCAATGAAGAGGCAATCACTCTTTCGGCAATAGCCTCCCCTTTTCCCGGTTCTGCCAGCATAACCGAGGTAGAAACGCCGCCCTCGCTTGGCGAAACCGTCAAAAGAGCAATCCTTCGTCCATCCGCCGAAATGGCGGCGTCGAGAACGTTTCCGCCCTTTTTGTAGATGTTGATAAGGGCGAACCGGTTGTTGTAAAGATAAACTGCCGAGTTGGCATCGCTCGCTGAGGAAATAAGCGCATACATTCCCGAATTCGAAACAGCTGCTCCCAAAATGGGATATTCGGTCTCTCCCGCATGCATTTGCGTATTGGCATTATAAAGCGAATATTGCTTGCCACCGCGCTCATACACCAAGAGATATTTTCCCGAACCGACAGCTACGGGGTCGTTATACTGGATGCCGTGGCTGACAAGCTGTCTGCCCGTTGCCGAAAAGATGGTAACCCCTGTATTCCCTGCCACCGCCAAGCCTTTGCGGTAAAGGGTGAAGCTTTGTTCCACGTCGGTCGAATAGGATACGGAATTGTGCTCGAAAATGTCCACACGCTCGGCTGACGCATTCAGGTCTTGGAAGAAATGATAAAAATTTTGATAGGTTATGAGATTGGAATTGGTTAAGAACGAAAGCACTACGAAAGCAAAAAGCGATAAGTAAAGAACGACTTGTGCAATCCCCAACCCCGCAGAGATATTTTCGTAATATTCATTTCTCTGTTTTCCAAGCCTTGCCTCAGGTGCATCTGCCTTTTGCATTGCTTTTGTATGCTTTGGGAAAAATTTCAAGGCGTTCCTCCTTTCCGTTTAGTAGAAAACGCGGTTGAGATAAAGTCCGCAGGCGGGTACGGTCATACCTGCTCGGCTGCGGTCCCGCGAAGCGGTAATTTGGGAAATATCTTCGGGTTGGATTTTGCCAAGACCGACGTCAATGAGCGTGCCTGTGAGGATACGAACCATATTGTAAAGAAAACCGTCGGCACTGATGCGAAAAACAACCATCTCTCCCTCGCGTTCAACCGAGGCAGCGGTCACTGTGCGAACAGTGGTGGCAACGTTTGAGCCCTGTGCCATATAGGCGGCAAAATCCTGCTTGCCGACAAGATAGGCGGCGGCTTTGTTCATACGTTCTAAGGCTTCGTTATCCAAAACACGCGGCAAATGATAGGCTCTACCCTCCCAAAAAGGAGAACGGACAGGAGCGTTGTATATGCGGTAGATATATTCCTTTTCGACTACGTCGTAGCGCGCGTGAAAGTCGGATGCCACCCATTTGGCATCAAAAACGCTGATATCAGGCGGCAAATGCGCCGAAAAAGCAAGAGGAACACGCTCGGGTGGCAAGGATGTGATGAGGTCATCACTCCCCTTTTGCGACACCGTTGCGCAAAACTCGTTTGCGTGCACACCGCTATCGGTGCGACTGCAACCGACAATGTCACAGTCGTAGCCGAAGAGTATACGCGCGGCTTTATTCAATTCCCCTTGAATGCTGGGTGCGTTTGGTTGCACCTGATAGCCGCAATAATTGGTTCCGAGATATCGGACTTTGATAAAAAGCTTCATAATCAGTTCATCACGTATCCTAATTGAATTTGGTTGAGTAGCACAAGGCTGACACAGAGAGCTATGCCGAGAAGCGTGTAAATAACATCGGATGCGTGCCACTTCATCACGTTGAGCCGTGTTCTTCCCTCGCCGCCGTGGTAGCAACGACATTCCATAGCATCGGCAAGTTGTGTTGCACGGTTGATTGCCGAACTAAAAAGCGGAATAAGAATGGGGATGAGCGCCTTGACACGTTTGACAAGCGAACCGCTTGTAAAATCGGCTCCGCGTGCCTTTTGCGCATTCATAATCTTTTCGGTCTCCTCGGTCAAGGTGGGAATGAAGCGCAGAGTGATAGACATCATCATTGCAAACACGTGCACGGGAACGTGCAAGAGCTTGAGGGGCGCGAGAAGCGATTCCAACGCATCGGTAAGGTCCATAGGCGTGGTGGTATAGGTCAAAAAGATGCTTGTTGACGTAATCAGCACAAAAATGCGTAAAAACATAAACAGTGCACGCCATAATCCCTCGGCGTAGATGCGAATTTTCCAAACCTCGAGGAGTAAATTCTCACCCGTGCCGAAGAAAATGTTGATAACAACGGTAAAGCCGATAATAAAAAGCAGTGGTGCGATGGAACGCAAAATGGTTTTGAGCGGAATTTTGCTGATGAAAATGAGCGCGATACCGATGCACAAAAGTGCGGCAAAGGAAACAGCACTCTTACATAAAAAGGTTGCTACGATAAAGGTAATCGCAAGAAGAATCTTGAACCGGGGGTCCATTTTGTGAATGATGGAATTGGCAGGATAGTACTGTCCAAAGGAAATACCCTTCATTCTGCGTCACCTCCCGTCAAAAACAGCTTTTTGAGTGCTGCCGTAGCCTCTGCTACCGTATAAACGTTCTTGGGGGCATCGATCCCACGCTCGCGTAAAAGGCGCATCAGGTGTGTGATTTGCGGCACGTCGAGACCTGTTTCGGCAAGCTCTTCTACGTGTGCAAAAACCTCCTCGCGCGTACCTTGGCGCAAAATTTTTGCACCCGAAAGAACGATGACGTCATCCGAATAGCGCGCCATATCCTCCATACTGTGGCTAACGATAAGAACGGTGGAGCCCGTCTTTCTTTGATATGCACGAATACCGTTGAAAATATAATTACGACCGAGGGGGTCAAGACCTGCGGCGGGCTCATCGAGCACCAAAACCTCGGGGCGCATCGCAATAACACCTGCCAAGGCTACACGACGCTTTTGTCCGCCCGAAAGGTCAAAGGGAGACTTACCCAACAGCTCCTCACCGATGTCGCAAAAAGCAGCGGCTTCAAGCACACGTGCACGGATTTCTTCTTCTCCGAGCCCCATATTGCGAGGACCAAAGGCGATATCGGCATACACGGTCTCTTCAAAGAGCTGATATTCGGGATATTGCATAACAAGCCCGACGCGGAAGCAAAGCTTTGATTTTCTTTCGCGGATTTCGGCCTGCATTTTCTTTTTTCTTTTGCGCGGTGGGAGAGCGGCATATTCTTCCCTCTCGCTCCATGCATCGTACACGTCTGTAACGGTACTGTTAATGTCGTATCCATCCAAGAGCACACGCCCCGAATCAGGCTTGATAAGCCCGTTAAGCATTTGCATCATAGTGGATTTTCCGGAGCCCGTATGGCCGATGATACCGGTGATGCATCCTTTGCGAATGCCTACCGAAACATCGTCCAGCGCGACCTGCTCATAGGGCGTGCCGCGGCTGTAAACGTAGCTCACGTGATCGAGATATATTTTGTCCATTGTATTCCTCTTTGTTTATTTTGCGCGATTGTTCAGTGCCTTTTGCAAAAGATCTGCACACGCCTCGGGAGATGCGAGCGTGTTGCCGTCAATTTGAATTCCCGCGGCACGCAGAGCGTGGATAAGCTCGGCACATTGCGGAACCTCAAGTCCAACCTCGGTGAGAATATTGCGTTGCGCAAAAATTTGGTCCGGTGTGCCGTCAAGCAAAAGTTTGCCATCGTTGATAACGATGATGCGATCTGCCTCGGCTGCCTCGTTCATATAGTGCGTAATATTGAGAACTGTCATTCCCTGTTCCCGATTGAGCTTGCGGATGGTGTCAAGCACCTCTCGGCGTCCGCCGGGATCAAGCATCGCGGTCGATTCATCAAAAACGACACACTCGGGCATCATAGCAAGAATCCCCGCAATGGCTACCCTTTGCTTTTGTCCACCCGAGAGACGATGCGGTTCGTGTTCCGCGTAGGCGGTCATGCCGACCGTTTCCAAGGCGGAATCTACACGGCGGCGCAATTCCTCGCGAGGAACACCGAGATTTTCGGGACCAAACGCAACGTCTTGCTCAACAATGGTCGCAACCAGTTGATTGTCGGGGTTTTGAAAGACCATTCCGACGTTCTTTCGCAAGTCGAGAATTTCTTCATCCGAAAGGTCCTTGCGCGAGAGGTCAAGACCGTTGACAAGCAATTCACCCGAGGTGGGCTCCAATATATAGTTCAAAAGTTTTGCAAAGGTGGATTTGCCTGAGCCGTTGTGACCGAGCACCGCTACGTATTCTCCGCGGCAAATATCGACCGAAAAGCTTTGCAGAGCGGGATTTTCCTCTCTGCCCTCATCATCTGTGTAGGAAAAGCAAAGGTCCCGTGCGTGAATAAAAATATCAGACAAAGCGATATGTCCTTTCAAGGGTTAAATTTATTTGAGATACCAACGTGAGCTTGCACCACAGGGCAAAAACGCGCCCGTTTGTGTAACCTTTAGACCAAGCTCACCCGATTCGATAACACCGCCGTAGCGTGCGCGAACCTTCAATTCCAAGAGATAGCTCATCGTCAATGGAGAAAGTCCCGTAGTGTAGGAGTTTACAAGGAAGAACAAGGGGTTGTCCGAAAGCAGTTGTGCTGTGAGCGTAATGAGCTCATTGATGCTCTCCTCAAGCTTCCAAACCTCTCCGCCGGGGCCTCTTCCGTAGGAAGGCGGATCCATTATGATGCCGTCATAGTGATTACCGCGGCGAATTTCACGCTCAACAAACTTTTTGCAGTCGTCAACAATATAACGAATGGGAGCATCTGCAAGGCCTGAAAGCGCGGCATTCTCTTTTGCCTGTGCTACAATACCCTTGGAAGCATCAACGTGCACAACGGATGCGCCTGCCTTTGCGGCTGCAACGGTTGCACCGCCCGTATAAGCAAAGAGATTGAGCACCTTGATGGGACGGTTGGCTTCGCGAATCAGTCCCGAGAACCAATCCCAGTTAGCTGCCTGCTCGGGGAAAAGTCCGGTATGCTTAAAGCCCATCGGACGCAAAACAAAGCCGAGGTCACCGTATTGAATTTTCCAAGATTCGGGCAGGTTGTTCTTTACCCACGCGCCGCCGCCCGAATGGGAGCGACGGTAAATTCCGTCTGCTTTTTTCCAAGCGGGATGACGGGCAACGCCCTTCCAGATAATTTGTGGGTCGGGACGAATGAGAATCAAATCTCCCCAACGCTCCAAGCGTTCTCCGTCCGATGTATCTAACAGCTCATAGTCTTTCCAATTTTCCGAGAACCACATAGTTTTATCCTTTTCGTCGATTATTTGTTATAATACTGTGCCAAACGTGATGCACCGCTGTGTGCGTGACAAATGGCGATGGCAAGTGCGTCGGCAGTATCGTCCGGCTTGGGCGGTTTGGGAAGGTTTAAAAGCATTGTGACCATTGAAATGACCTGACGCTTTTCTGCCTTGCCGTAACCGACAACAGCCTGCTTGACCTGCGGCGGCGTATATTCAAAAATGGGAATACAAGCGCGCTCCGCAGAGAGCAAAATAACGCCCCTCGCCTCGGCTACGCGAATACCTGTGGTGATGTTATTGGTAAAGAAAAGCTCCTCTACCGCCATAGCGTCGGGGTGGTATTTTTCTATCAGCTCATTCATCCCGTCGTAAATGAGACGAAGGCGTTCTTCGGTGCGCGTTCCCTTGGGGGTATTGATAGAGCCATAGGCGATTGTGCGGAATTTTGCGCCTTGATATTCGATGACTCCCCAACCGACAATAGCAAGTCCCGGGTCGATGCCTAAAATAATCAAAATCGTTCTCCCATTCAAATACATAAATATCCAAAGTAATTATATCACCTTTTATGTCAAAAGTCAAACGATTTGTGTGCATTTTTTGGAAAAAACCTGATAAAAATTGTAAAAATTCGGTTTACAGAACACTTTTTTTATGCTATAATATATTTAATCTGTATTTTTTAAGTTAGGAGACCGCTATGCCTATTCTTCCACTGCATCCCGAGGACCGCATACAAATGAAAAAGCCCCACCCCTGCGGCGGCAAAATCTTTCGCATCGTGCGTGTCGGCAGCGAGGTGCGCGTAATATGTGAGAGCTGTGGTCGCGATATGACTTTAGACAGAGTAAAGCTCGAAAAAGCGATTAAACAAATTTTAACGGATACGACAAATTCCCCCAAGCAAGGAGAACTGTGATATGAAAACACAAGCCACCGAAACAAAAACGAAAGTTCCAAATTCCTCTAAAGGTAATTTGGTGACAACGCTCAAAAACGCGTGGGGACGGTTGACAAGCACCCCTCTCATCAAGGAATACGGCTACCTGATTTTGTGCCTGTTCATTCCTGCTGCGCTGATTTATTTGATGTATCTTGCCCGCGGTTTGCATCCCTTTGGCGATACGTCCGTTTTGGTACTTGACCTCAACGGTCAGTACGTTTGGTTCTTTGAGGCACTGCGCAACTTTGTTCGCGGAGACGCAGACCTGCTTTATTCCTTTGCCCGTCAGTTGGGCGGAGAATTTATGGGTATTTATGCATATTATCTTGCAAGCCCACTCTCCTTTTTGGTTTGCCTCTTCCCCAAGAAGAGAATGCTGGAAGCACTTTTGGCTCTGTTTATGCTCAAGGGTGCGTTGTGCGGTGCAAGCTTTGGCTTTTATATGCACAAGACCTCAAAAAAGCCTAACAAGACTGCCATCGTTATTTTCTCTGCCTGCTATGCGCTTTGCTCCTATGCCATCATTCAACAGCACAACACAATGTGGATCGATGCCGTTATGTGGTTGCCCTTGATTACCCTAGGCATTGAAAGCATCATCAAGCACGGCAAATTCAAGCTCTACGTTGTATCCTTGGCCATTGCAATCTTTAGCAACTACTACATTGGCTATATGATTTGCATTTACTGCGCAATCTACTTCTTCATTTACTACTTTGGTAATTCCGCAAAATTCCGTAACAATCCTATGCGTGAGAAATTGCACTTTCTCCGCTCGCTCGGCCGTATCGTAGGCTATTCGCTTTTGGCTCTCGGTATTGCGGCGCTTATCATTCTCGGTGCATATTACTCCCTCAACTTTGGTAAGACGACCTTCTCCGACCCGAGTTGGAAGTTTGAATGGAAATTCGACTTGATGGATTTCTTCTTCAAGCTCTTGCCCGCTTCCTATGATACGGTGCGCCCCGAGGGACTTCCCTTTGTTTATTGCGGTGTTTTGACGCTTTTGCTTGTTCCCGCATATTTTGCTTCCAAAAAGTATACTGTTCGAGAAAAAATATTCTCCGGTCTTCTTTTGCTGATTCTTTTCTTCAGCTTCTCCGTCAATATTTTTGACTTGGTATGGCACGGTTTCCAAAAGCCAAACTGGCTCAATTACCGTTACAGCTTTATGTTCTCCTTTTATATGTGCGTTTTGGCATGCCGTGCATTGACTGATTTGGACAAAATCCCCCTACGCTTTGCTCGCGGTCTTGAAATCAGTGTTATCATTTTGATGGTAAGCTACGGAATTAAGGAGCGCTATGGCGATTCCAAAACCTATAGCAACTACTTCCTCTACTTCTCCATCATTGCCGTATTTGTCTATTTGTTGGTGCTTACAATCATCCGCAAATCCAAGCAAAAGCAGATTGCAAGCTTTGCGCTTGCCTGCATCGTTATTTTTGAGCTCTTCCTCAACGGACTTTTGGGACTCAACAGTCTTGTCGGTGACGTAGGCCATTCTCCTTATAGCCGCTACAACAACTTTTTGAACGAGGTCCGTCCCATTGTTGAAAAGGTTCAAGAAAATGATGAATCCTTCTACCGCATGGAAAAGACATTTTACCGCTCCAACAACGATAATATGGCACTCAACATTCGCGGTCTTTCGGGCTCCAGCTCAACCTTAAATAAAGAGACCATCCGCTTTTTGAACTCGATGGGATACGCTTCTAAGGCGCATTGGACAAAGTATCTCGGCAACACCCCCGTTGCAGACTCTTTGCTCGGTATCAAATATCTCATTTCCGACCAATCCATTTACGAAAACTACTACGAAAAGATTGACGTTGATGAAAACGGCAAATACGCAACCTATCTCAACCCCTATGCCCTTTCCCTTGCGTTTGGTGTTTCCGACGATTTGCTCAACTTTGAGCTCGGTTTTGTAGAAGAAACAGACAAGAAGCCCGATGAGGAAGAAAAAGAAGGTCAGCTTGTTAAGGATGCAATCAACTCCTTCAAGGGACTTGTTAATAACCTGCTCAACATTGAGGAAAATAATGCAACCAAATACGTTGACGAATACGGCAATCCCTTTGACCGACTCAACGCTATGATTGCTGCAATGCTCGGCGAAGAAGAGCCCGTTCCGATTTTTGTACCCGTTGCCTCTACGGTTTCCGCAACGCAAGGTGTTACCAAAAAAGACAACTATGCCGACAAAAAGATTATCGGTTATATCTCGGCAGGCTCTACCTCCAGCATCACCATGACGGCAGACCAGCTCCCCGCAGATGCGGAAATCTTCTTCTACTCTCCCTCGGGCTACCCCAGAGAGGTTGAACTTGCCCTCACCGTAAACGGCGGCAAGGAAGTAAAAAAAGGCACCTTTAACGGCAACGATACCGCGCGCATCATTTCGCTCGGTATGCAAGAAAAAGATGCTGTCCTCTCTTTGAAAATGACCTTGAAGAGCAATAACCTTTACGTTGAAAAGGACGCTAACTGCTTCTGGTATATTGATATGGCTGTATTCCGGGATGCAATGACTCGCCTCCAACAAAATCAAGTTAAGATTAAAGAATTCACCGAGCACTCCTTTGAAGGCACCTACACCGCAACCCGCGCAAACGAAGTGATTCTTACCACCATTGCTTACGACAACGGTTGGGAAATTTGGGTAAACGATGAACGCGTAGAAACACAAAAGGCTCTCGGCGCGCTCGTTGCTTTCCGTATTGACGGTGAAGCAGGAGAAGAATACAACATCCGTATGGTCTACAATCCCAAAACCATTAACATTGGTCTTATCGTATCGATTATTTCTATCCTCCTCTTTGTTCTGCTCATCATTCTTGACCGCCGCTTCCACTTTGGTTGCAAGCCTCGCAATGACGTCAATTACGATGACGGTCGCGGTGAGAGCGATAATGACGAGCAAGATGACAGTGCCGTTATTGTTGCGCAAGAGCCCGATGCTTGGGACAAGCTGGCAGAAGTCTCGAAAAAGATACTTGCAAAACTAAAGGTTATCTTTGTTCCCCAAAAACGTGAAAAATACGTTCACAATCATTCCAAAAAGAAAAAGAAGAAATAAGCTTCCCCATTGAAAACGACCGAAAGGAACCTATTTTATGTTCTACTACCTGTGCGGAAAGCTCGCACTACTCAAAAATGACCTTGCCGTAATTGACGTTGGCGGCGTTGGCTATAAGCTGACCATTAGCGGTACGACCTATGAGGCGATGCCTGCCAATCGCTCTGTAAAAGACCCGCCAACCATCAAGCTTTTCACCTATCTCGCGGTACGAGAGGACGGCATCGAGCTCTTTGGCTTTGCAACCGAGACCGAGCTTGCAACCTTTAAGCTACTCATCACCGTTTCGGGCGTTGGCCCCAAGGCAGCTATGGCAATTCTCTCGCACCTTACCCCCGAGAAGTTTGCGCTTGCAGTTTGCACCGACGATAAAAAGACCATCTCCAAAGCCAACGGCATTGGCCCCAAAACGGCGGCTCGCGTGATTTTGGAGCTCAAGGACAAGCTGATGAAGGAAGACGGCTCGTTTGCAGGAGAGATGCCCGCATCGTTTGCGGCAGCTGCTTCTCCCGTCAAGAACAACAAGCTTGCCGAGGCAACCGACGCCCTGATGGTGCTTGGCTACTCCCGCGCCGAGGCAATGGCTGCCATGAAGGATATGGACATTGCCAAAATGGAGCTTGAGGAGATCATTCGCCTCTCGCTCAAACGACTGATGTAATTTCAACTTCAGAAAGGACACAATATGGATACCAACGAATTCGATTTTGAAAACCGAATTATGAATACCGCCTACTCGGCTGCCGACTCTGACGTAGAGTATTCCCTGCGCCCCAAAACGCTGGATGAATACGTCGGTCAGGAAAAGGTAAAGGAAAACCTGAAGATCTACATTGAAGCCGCAAAAAAACGAAACGATCCCTTGGATCACGTTCTTTTGTACGGCCCTCCCGGCTTGGGCAAAACCACGCTTTCTAACATTATCGCCGCCGAAATGGGCGTTAACATCCGCATCACGTCGGG
>JAZQKM010000065.1:0-4297 GCA_045542155.1 Eubacteriales bacterium | reverse complement strand
TCAAGTGCAAGTGAAGCAACAGCATCCAACGCTTCGGGAGTAAAGGTGAGCTTTACGCCGTCCATTTCAAACAGCTTTTCATACTGCTTGGTAAGGGAGCTGCGAGGCTCTGTCAAAATACGAACAAGTGCGTCCTTATCCAAATCATTTAGGGCAACCATTACGGGAATACGGCCGACCAGTTCGGGAATAAGACCGTATTTGACAATATCGTGAGCACCACCGTCGCGGTAGATCCCGCTACACCTGCGCTCGGATTTGGTTTTGATTTCACCGCTAAAGCCAATGGTTTGGCTGCCTTTTCTCTTTTGAATGATCTCTTCAAGTCCGTCAAACGCGCCGCCGCAGATAAAGAGGATGTTTTTGGTGTCAATTTGAATAAATTCTTGGTTGGGGTGCTTGCGGCCACCCTGAGGGGGAACGTTGGAAACGGTACCTTCCAAAATTTTGAGGAGTGCTTGTTGCACGCCCTCACCGGAAACATCGCGGGTGATTGAGCGGTTTTCGCTCTTACGGGAGATCTTATCGATTTCGTCAATGTAAATAATGCCGCGTTCTGCAAGCTCAATATCAAAATCTGCCGCTTGAATGAGACGCAAAAGGATGTTTTCAACGTCCTCACCAACGTAACCTGCTTCGGTAAGCGTGGTTGCATCGGCAATAGCGAAGGGAACCTTAAGTGTTTTTGCAAGTGTTTGAGCAAGATAAGTTTTACCAACACCCGTAGGACCCATCAGGAGCACGTTGCTCTTTTGGAGCTCAACCTCGTCCTCGTTGGTTTCGGGCTCGGCAACGTCATTTTTCTTGCTCTTTTTCTTCGGCTTTTTTGTCTGCATCGTCAGGATGCGCTTATAGTGGTTGTAAACGGCAACCGAAAGAGCAACCTTTGCTTCATCTTGACCGATAACGTACTTGTCAAGCTCTTCCTTAATTTGCATCGGGCGGGGAAGCTCGGCAAGAGACATTTTTCCATCATTCAGTCCGGGCACGTTGCGGTCGATCTCTTGAATGAGATCACTGCATTGCTCTACGCAAAGGTCGCAAATGTATGCACCCGATTGCGAGGGGATGAGAAAACTCACCTGATGCTCGTTTCTGCCGCAGAAAGAACAGTGACGCAAATTATTGCCGTTTGCATTGTTTTTGTTTGCCATAAAAATGCGAAAATCCTTTCAAATAATCGTCAGGGGCGGTGGGTAAGAATCTTGTCAATCAGACCGTAATCAAGAGCTTCCTGAGCGGTCATATAGTTATCGCGGTCGGTGTCTTTCTCAATGATTTCTAAGGGCTTACCGGTGTTGGCAGCAAGAATTTCATTCAAGATAGCCTTAATGCGGAGAATCTGCTTTGCTTGAATTTCAATATCGGTTGCCTGTCCCTTTGCACCGCCTAAGGGTTGGTGAATCATAATTTCGCTGTGGGGGAGCGCAAAACGCTTGCCCTTGGTACCTGCGGAAAGCAGGAACGCGCCCATGCTTGCCGCCATACCGATGCAGATGGTAGAAACGTCACACTTAATGAAGTTCATTGTGTCGTAAATTGCCATACCTGCGCTAACACTTCCACCGGGGGAGTTGATATAAAAGGAAATATCCTTATCGGGGTCTTGTGCTTCAAGGAAGAGCATTTGTGCAACTACGAGCGAAGCGGTAGTGTCATTGACCTCGTCGGAGAGGAAAATTACACGGTCGTTCAGCAAACGGGAGAAAATATCATAGGAGCGCTCACCGCGGTTGGTTTGTTCTACAACCATAGGAACGAGTGCATCCTGTGTGTAAAGCTTGGGATCGAACATAATCAAATACCTCTTTTCAAATGAAATAATGAACCGGAAATAGCAGACGCGACTTCCGGTTCAAATAGAATGAAGAGTTCTTACTTAATAATTGCGTTCTCTTTAACCAGATCCATCGCCTTCTTGACCTTCATATCCTCAGCGATAGAATCTTCCGGAATCAGCTCGCGAACCTTTTCAACTTCCATTTGGTACTCTTCGGCAATGCGCTTGTACTCTGCGTTGATCTCGGTCTTGGTAGCCTTGAGCTTTTCGGACTTTGCGATCTTCTCAAGAGCGAGGCGGAGCTTAACCTGTTTTTCAGCCTGAGGTCTGAGAGACTCACGGAGCTGATCAAGAGTCATGCCGGTGTATTGGAAGTAGGTCTTGAGATCAAGACCTTGCATACGCAGACGGTTGTCGTAGTCGCGAACAAAGTTTTCGGTTTCAGCTACGAACATAGCCTCGGGAATATCAGCCTCGAGCTTCTCAATCAGGGTGTCGAGAATAGCGGATTCGAAACGGCTATCTGCCTCGGTTTCATGTCTCTTAGCAATTTTTGCCTTTACGTCAGCGCGATATTCATCCATTGTATCAAATTCAGAAACGTCTTTCGCAAAATCGTCATCCAACTCGGGAAGCTCGATGTGCTTGATCTTGAGAATGGTGGTCTTGAATACTGCGGGCTTGCCTGCAAGCTCTTTTGCATGGTACTCGGTGGGGAAGGTAACGTTTACGTCGAAATCTTCGCCAACCTTGTGGCCAACGATCTCTTCTTCAAAGCCGGGGATAAAGTTGCCCGAACCGAGCTTAAGAGGATAGTCCTCTCCCTTGCCGCCTTCAAATGCAACGCCGTCAACAAAGCCTTCGTAGTTGATGTGGCAAACGTCGCCCATAACTGCTGCAGCGTCGGTAACTTCGATTTCGCGGGAGTTGCGCTCGCGAACACGGTTGATTTCGCTTTCGATTTCTTCGTCGGTAACTTCAGCAACGGTCTTTTCAGCCTCGATACCAAGGTAATCAGCAATCTTTACGTTGGGCTTAACAGCAACAACGGCAGAGAGTACAACGCCGTTATCATCAATAGAAACGATATCGAACTCGGGCTGTCCAACCATGTCAAGCTTAGATTCCTTCAGCGCTTCTTCAAAAGCATTGGGAAGAACCTCGTTGATAGCATCTTCGTAGAAGAATCCCTTGCCGTACATCTTTTCGATTACGGAACGGGGAGCCTTGCCTTTACGGAAGCCGGGAACAGCGATTTTGCCGACCTGTTTGCGGTAAACGTTGGATACAGCCTTATCAAAGGTAGCCTTATCTACCGAGAACTCCAATTTGTAGGTGCTCTTTTCGGCTTTTGTGGATTTGATCAAACTCATTTTAAAATGTCCTCCAAAGGTTTATGGTAAATTTTATTACATACAGATAATATTTTATAATTTTTTTTGCATTTTGTCAATAGATTTTGCAAAAAAACAGTGTTAAAACTTCACTTTTATTATACGAAAACAGGCAATGGCGTGAAAAGCAGATGGTCTGCGGCGCACATAACGAAATCAATACCTTCAAACTGCATTTTTCGAGGAACTCCGTACATTCCGTGTATGTGTCCGTGATAGCAGGTTTTAATGTTGTATTCCTGCAACACGTCAACAATCTCGCGGCAAACAAAATCGCACCAAACGGGCGGGAAGTGGAAGAAGAGAAGAATCGGTTTATCACTCTCTCCGCGCAATCTGACAGCTTCGTCAAGGCTCATGCGCAAGCGAATGACTTCGCGGTTGACAATGCGACTGTAATCGACTGTTCCAACGGTATGCTGTTGCGATTCTTCTACAAACCAACCGCGTGCTCCGCAAACAATGCAGTCACCCATATCATAGGCGTTATTGTAAAGAATATCAATGGTATCAAATTCGTTTTCAGCAAAAAAGGCTTTCATTTTGCTCGCCGTCGACCACCAAAAATCGTGGTTGCCTTTGCCAATGAGCTTTTTGCCGGGCAGAGAATTCAAAAAGCGAAAATCCTCCAATGAATCTTCAAGCTTAAGGCTCCAAGAAATGTCACCGGGAATGATAACCGTATCTTCGGGGTGAACAACTGCAGTCCAATTTTTTTGAAGTCTTTGCATATAGTCGGCCCATCTGGAGCCGAATTTTTCCATAGATTTTGTGCCGTCAGATGATAGATGCAGGTCGGCTATTACGAAAAGTGCCACAAATGAACCTCCTTTCAAACCGTATAAAAGTGTAGCGGTGTGTAAAGACTAAATACAGCGAAAGCACATAGTCTTTTGCAGAAAACCGCAAGGGGGAAAGAAAAATGGAAATGAAAAAGCACGAGGATTGCTGCAGTAAGCACATCAAAGGCATCAAGTGCAACGTACAAAATTGCTACTATCACGATTGTGATACTCACTGCACGGCAAACGAGATTGCAGTAGGACCTCACAACGCATCCACCTCGGGGGACACGCTCTGCGCAACCTTTAAGCCAAAGGAATTCTAAAATCCCGTAAGGGGC
>JAZQKM010000064.1:0-5812 GCA_045542155.1 Eubacteriales bacterium | reverse complement strand
GCTCTCCCAACTGAGCTATGCTTCCATGTCTCTGTGCTTTCGCTTGCGACGGATATGATTATAGCATAGTATTTTTTATTTGTCAATACCTTTTTTTAATTTTTTTAAAAAATTTTTTAGGTTATTTTTTCGACCTGTTTTTTGTACAAAAACCTCTTAAAAATGCCATTTTTAATAAGAACTATTGACATTCAAAAAAACTTATGCTAAAATATTTAGGCTAAAACGGACTTTGTAGATTTATTCTACATTATTTAATATATGTTCCGTGTTCCCTTTTGATACGGTTTTATTTTGCAAAAGCAGAGCCTTAGTTACAACAGGAAGCGCGTATCTCCACCGTCGCATAGTCGTTGTCTATTGTTTCGATACACTTAACACTGACAACTCCTTGCTTTGGGCGGTTTCGTTTGTCAAAAATAATTATCAATTGTTTTTGACTTCACTACGGACAACTGCGAATATATCTTAAAATTAAATATTCTATCGAGGTGTAGCGCAGCTGGTAGCGCGCCAGTTTCGGGTCTCAATCACCACACTCGGCGTATAATTTTCGAGTAGAGCTGAAAACCCTTGAAAACACTGACTTTTTCGGCCCCCCCGAATGTCGAAAAATCATTAAATCTTCGGTCTGACCACATGTTTGACCACTTACAAAAAAATCGAATATTTTTACCACATCGAGGTGTAGCGAAGGTGGTATCGCGCATCGTTCGGGACGATGAGATCGCAGGTTCGAGTCCTGTCACTTCGACCAAAAAACAGCCGAAAATAAGCCATTTTGACTTGTTTTCGGCTGTTTTTCTATATGTTTTTCACAAAATCGGCTATTTTCAGTTGACCACATGCTTGCCTTGATTTCGAACCTTTGGACTGTTTTTTCACCGTGATTTTCCCTTTGTTTCAAAAAACCCCTTTTCTTTGCTTACTGCGATGCAAATTTTGAGGGCTGACAGTTTTTTTCTGTCAGCCCTCGTTCTTATCATCTCGACAAATTGGAATTTGACAGTTTATTTAACTGCTTTTACCGTATATGTTGCTCCCCAATTGCTTAACACTTCAACTGAGGAAAAACCTGCTTCAACAAGAGCTTCGCTTTCGTGCTTCACAGTAAGAGGTGTATCGTAATGGTAGAACTCATCATCAGTAATGCCTTGTTCTGCTTTCAATGCTAACAAATTCCGTCTGTGCATCTGTTCTTCTTCGTCGGACAATGAAAAATAATCCGTTAAGATAAAATATCCCTTATTCTTCAATGCTGTATGCAGTTTAGAGTATAGCGCAACCTTTTCTTCTTTCGTGAAATGGTGCAGACTCTCCACCGACACCGCTGCATCGAAAACGTTCTCCCCAAGAGACACATCAAAATACGACCCAAGTACCAAGGTTATATCCTTGCCCACGAATTTTCGTTTAAGCTCGGCTAACATTCCTTGTGACAAGTCGATGCCTGTAACCTTTGCCGATGGGTTAAGCGTATAGTATTCTTGCAGTTCCAATCCCGTGCCACAGCCCAAATCAAGCACTTGGCAGTTTTCAGCGGTTGGCAATTGCTTTGCTGTAAAGGGATAGAATTCGTTTGCGGATTCGATGTTGGTCATCATATGCTCATCGTATCCGTCAAGTCTTGCTTCAAAGAAGTCGCTCATTTTTTCAAGCATACATAACCTCCTACAAATTCTTGTTTATCGGTGAGTTTATTATAACATATTTTTATGAATATTTCAACCGTTCAAAGCTATAAGGGCTGACAGTTTTTTGCTGTCAGCCCTCTGTGCGTTATGCCGTTTTCATCTTTTTCTTCTCGGCGGCGATTTCCTTTTTCTTTTGCTCTATCATCTTGGCAAGCTCCTTTTCGCATTCCTCTCTGGTCTTGGCGTACACATTGAATTTTTTTCGGCTGCCGTCGGGAAGTCTTGGGAAGTAGCTTCCTTCCCACAGGTGATCGTTTATCTGATACACGCATCCCGTGCCACTCTTGCGTACCTTGGGCTTCCACGGCTCGAAATCCCCCTCAATTTCGCTCGTTTCGGGTTGCCGTGGCTCATCCTTCGCTTCGGGCATTTCTGCGTTTGTACCGCCGATTTCTCGGTCGATTTTCACCGCCGCTTGCGCTCTCATGGTGTCGGTTACGTGGCTGTATATGTTCAGCGTTGTTTCCGAGCTTACATGTCCTATCATGGCAGAAAGCGTTTTCACGTCCATGCCGTTTTCAAGAGCCATCGTTGCGAAGGTGTGGCGAAGGTCGTGGAATCGAACATGCTTGCAATGCGCTCTTTCAAGCATAATCCGAAAGCGTTTGGTGATTGCCGTGGGATTTCTCGGCTCTCCCTCTTTGACAGGTGATGGGAAGATCCAATCGTATTTTGCCGTCTTTTTCATCTCTCGTAGCAGTTCGAGCATGTCGGGCGGAAGGAGGATGGTTCTGATCGAGCTTTTGGTTTTCGGCACGGATATGCCCTTGGTAGTAAGCTGCCGTTTGATGTTCAGCTCACCTGTTTCGAGGTTGAGATCTCGCCATTTGAGTCCGAGTATCTCGCCACGGCGCATTCCCGTGGTCAGTTCGAGGAGGAACATTTCATAGTAGCCCTCGTCGTAGGCTTGGTTTAACAGCCTTACGATCTCGGTCTGCGTTAGCACCTTCATCTCGCCGTTCTTCTTTGGCGGTAACTTGCAACCGATTGAGGGGTTTCTTGTTATGAGTCCTTCCTCAACCGCCTTTTCAAGCGACGATCTGCAGAGTGCGTGGCATGAGCGTACCATTCGGTCGGATACGCCTGTGCCTTTCAGCTCCACGTTGACTTTTCTGCCTGTGCGTTTGAGCTTTGCGTAGAATTGCTGTAGGTCGTTTTGCGTGAGCTTGGAGAGTGGTATTTTACCTATGCTTGGGATGATATGACCGTATATGCGGTTCTCATAGGTCGCCTGCGTTGTCGGTCGGAGCTTGGGGCTTGAGAAGTATTTATACCAGAAGTCTATCCATTCTCCGAAGGGCATGTCCGGCTTCAGCTTTTCTGCGGTTCTTCCGCATTCTTCCTTCAGCTTTTCGAGTCTTTCGACGCACTCGCCCTTGGTGTGAGCGAGTACGCTTTTGGTCTTGGGTTTGCCTTTATCGTCGTATCCTATGACGACTCTGCCTTCCCATCGACCGTCCTTGCGAAGGCGTACCGTGCCTTCGCCATTTTTGCGTTTTTGTTTTGCCATAGTCTTAGTCCTTTCTCATAAAATTTTGCATCATTCTGCCTACCACATCGGAGGCGTTCTTTTGCATGTCGCTTGTTACATGGGTGTAGGTGTCGAGCGTAAAGCTCGCATCTGTGTGACCGAGCAGACCCGATAAGGTCTTGGCATCGACACCGCCCTTCATCGCATGGGTTGCGAAGGTATGCCGTAGGTCGTGGAAGCGTATCAGCGGAAGCTCGGCATGCCTTAGAAGCGTTTTCAGCTTTTTATAAGCCGAGTCGGGATGCAGAGGCTCACTCGGGTTCATATAGTGTGGGAACACCCATTCGTTTATTGCTTCCGTCTGCTTTCTTTCAAGGAGCGACTGCACGCTCGGTGGCATGATTATTTTCCTCACGCCTGCGCCTGTTTTCGTTTCACCTACGGTGATGCCGTTTCCTCGGCTTCTTCCAACGGATCGCCTTATGCACAGCGTTCCGTCATCGAAGTTGATATCGTTCCATTGGATACCGCATATCTCACCTCGGCGAAGTCCTGTCATGATCTCCACGTAGAAGAAGTCATGCCAATACGGCTCGTGCTTGATGATTTCCATAAATCTGTCGAGCTGCGTATCGTCAAGCACCTGCTTCTCGGTATAGGTTTTCTTCGGGATGGTAGTACCTTTTGTGGGATTGCGGACGATAAGCCGTTCCTTGACTGCCATCTCCAAGGCTTCGTGGAGCATGAGGTGGATTCGTCTGACCATGCTGTCCGACAGCTCATATCCGTGCAGAGGATGAGGCTTCACTCGACCTTCCTTTTTGATCTTACTGTAGAATTTTTGAATATCCGCTGTGGTGAGGGATGTGAGTGGCTTGTCACCGAGGAAGCGTTTCACTTGATGCTCTACATGTGATCGGTAGCCCGACATGGTGCTTTCTCTTATCGTGAACACCATATACTCGTCCAGCCACTTATCCATCCACTCGCCGAGTGTCATTCGGCATTCTTCGGTGAGGTCAACGTCACGGTATAGGTCGAGAAGCTGATGGAGCTGCTTTAGGGCACTTTTCTGTGTCTTTGCGAATGCTGACTTATACATGGGTGAACCATCGTTCTTGTGTCCGATAATGATTCGGGCTTCCCACCGTCCGTCACTTCTTTTTCTGATAGTGCCATCTCCTTGAGGTCTGCGTTTATTTGCCATATTTTGAACTCCTTTCTTTACATTTTTCACTTTTTTCGGTGTACCACAACACTACCACATGTTCGAGAGAATATCCAGCGTTTTTCTGCAGAATTATCACTTTGTTATCAATTACTTTTTCTGCCGTCATTGAGTGCCTCCGCACACGCTCTTGCCTTTGCCTTTCGCTCGTCAGAACACGGCGGAAGAAGACGGAAGGCAAAGCGATCCTTCTTTATTGCAAAGGAGAGACCGCCCGCCTCGTTATCATCGGTCTGACGGCATAGGTCGGGATAATCTCTCGCATACGCTGTAAGCCT
This sequence comes from Eubacteriales bacterium, assembly GCA_045542155.1. Classification (GTDB taxonomy): domain Bacteria; phylum Bacillota; class Clostridia; order Oscillospirales; family CAG-272; genus UMGS1865. The sequence goes on along the minus strand of JAZQKM010000064.1, from coordinate 1,141 downwards.
GTTCTTGAGGCTTGTGTTATAGGTGTTGATAATTAAAATATCGCTACCCTCGTCAAAGAATATCTCTGTGGTCTTGTGGGTTTTCTTAATTCCTGTTCTCATTGAATATACCTCGTATTTTCGTAAAATAGTGGCGGTTTGTACCGCCGAAATATGCCACTTTTCTCTGTGGCGTAGCCCCAATCGTGTCTACGGTCGATTGGGGCTGTAATAATCGCTAAAACGGCATTTACCATGATAGCGAGTGTCCTTGTGCCTGCTTCTTGGCACGGATTTCACGGCGTTGCTTCTTGTCGATGCCGTGGTAGTTGACCTGATGCTGTTCCTCTGCATACATACCCTCGGCTTCATCCTCGATGATTCTGCTTGCATGGTAGAACAGGTCGCATACGCCTATGACGATCTGCGCGTTGAGATTATTGTTGATCGCCCTGATAGCTTCCTTCGCAGGCTCGTATCCGGCTTCGGCTGCTTTGTGGATATACTCCTTGCCGGCATCGTAGTCCTCGTACTCGTAGTACAAGAGTAGACCGACTCTCGTCTGTGTCCATTCATCGTCCTCGGCGGAGCGTTCAAAATAGGCACGAGCTTCTTCTCGCCGTCCTTCCTCGAACAGCATCTTACCGTAGGCATATTCTGCTTGATTGCAACCGTGTTCCGCGGCTCGCTTGAAGTATGCCTTGGCATCTTCGGGAGATTTATCCTTGAGGTACTTGGCGTATTCATACTCGGCATATCCGAAGCCAGCATCTGCCGCCTTGCGAAGGTACTTCATCATATCGCTCGGCGTTTCATCAAACTTATAGTCACGGTAGGCTTTATAAATGAGATAGGCGGAGAGAGAGTTTCCGTTGTCTGCCGCCATCCGTAGCCACCATTCTGCGTTCTCCATATCGTCGGTCTTTTCAAGGTAGTACCTGCCAAGGCGATAATAACCAATGGGATCATCATATCTGTTTGCGTAGCCGTAGAGGTAATCGAAGTCATCCTTGTGTTCCTTCAGCTTGGAATAATCATGATCTACTTCATAGTCGGGCTGTTCGGGTGGCGTGTGAATATCTCTCACCGCGCTCACCACTGCGTTGCGGATCGATTTGAATTCTTCGTTTTCCTCGATGGGAATTTTATCGGGCATCGTGTC
>JAZQKM010000063.1:0-6419 GCA_045542155.1 Eubacteriales bacterium | reverse complement strand
GATTGCCAAGCGCGAGGGAACTCTTGCTCCTGCGGGAACGGTTCTGTCTCTTGCCGGCGGCAAAATTGAGGTCGCCTGCGGCATCGGTTCTGTTTTCATTCTGTCTGTGCTCCCCGAGGGCAAAAAGAGAATGGCGGCATCCGACTTTATCAACGGTCGCAAAATTGCCGTTGGTGACGTGCTGTCTGCACAGTAAGAGGATAACGCTATGCAAGAAGTTACTATTTTAGACCTCAAAGAGACAAAAGGGCGCATTCTCGGTGTCGACTTTGGCGACACGAGAACAGGACTTGCCGTCTCGGATGCGAGCCGTTTTTTGGCATCGGGCATCGGATACGTCAGCCCGGGCGGCATCGTCAAGACTGCCGACAAGGTTGCCGAGGTCGCACGCGAGCAAAAGGTTTTTGCCATCGTCGTAGGGCTTCCCAAGAATATGGATGGCTCCGAGGGCTTTCGCGCCGACCGTTGCCGCGAGTTTGCCGACCTTTTGCGCGAGCGTCTTGTTGACATTCCCGTTGCTATGATGGATGAGCGTATGACGACTATGAGTGCCTCTCGCTATCTCAACGAGACCAACACGCGAGGACAAAAAAGAAAAGGTGTGATTGATACCCTTTCGGCTCAAATCATTTTGCAAAACGCGCTCGACCGCCTCAAAAATTGAAAAAATTTTTAACCACCCTCTCCGTCAAATCCGCAAGACGGATTTGCCACCTCTCCCAAAGGGAGAGGCTAAAGTTGGTAGAGTTGCCTGCACAGTGAAAACCAGTAGGCGGGAACAATCCAAAAGGCTCTCCCTGGGGAGAGCTGTCGACGCAAGGAGACTGAGAGGGGGGATAACCCCACTATTCAATCTTTTCGAACCCAAAATCCTTTCGCAATTTGCGAAAAAGAAGGAAGATATATGCAACATTTACCGCCGCGGCGCATTGCCGCAATACACGATTTTTCCTGCGTGGGCAGATGCGCACTGACCGTTGTTATCCCGACCTTGTCAGTTATGGGATATCAGACCATTCCGCTTCCCACCGCGCTTCTTTCCAGCCACACGGGTGGCTTTGAGGACCTATATTTCCGCGACCTAACAAAGGATATGCACCACATTGCCGCACATTTTGACCGCCTCGGGATGACCTTTGGTTCTATCTACACGGGCTTTCTCGGTAGCGAGGAGCAGATTTCTATGGTTCGTGCATTTATCGAGCGTTTTGGAAAAACACCCGACGAAACAGGCAAAGCGCCTCTCATTCTCGTCGACCCCGTAATGGGCGACGACGGCGTTCTTTACGCTACATATACCAAGGAGCTTGCCAACGGCATCCGCGAATTGAGCACCCAAGCACAAGTGCTTACCCCCAATCTCACCGAGGCGTGTTTCCTGACCGATACAGCTTATCAGGATACCGCAAAAATGACCGAGACCGAAGCCGAGGGCTTTGTCCTCTCGCTTCTCGAAAAGCTCTCCCACATCTGCCACGGCAAAATTGTCGTAACAGGTATTGGACTTGCCGGCGGCATTGTTGCCAATGCGGGCAGAGACGAGGACGGTCGCATCTTTTGGATTAAGCGCACCTGCCGGGATATTTCCTATCCGGGCACGGGTGATATTTTCGCGTCGGTTTTACTCGGTTCCTTGATGCAAGGCGACGGTTTTGAGACTGCCTGCACGCGTGCGGCAGATTTTATCGTCTTACTCATCACCGAGTCGGCAAAAATCGATACGCCCGTGCGTATGGGGGTGGCTCTTGAAGCGCACCTGGGCGCACTTTTACAAAAATAAGGAGGAGACTATGTCAAACGGACATAATATGCGCCTTTTCTGGCGCGTGGTCAAGTGGAGTATTTCTCTCTTACTGGTCCTCATTTGCGGCATTCTCATTTGGCGTATGTGTTCCTCGGGCGACCCCGAACAGGTGAAATATCTGATGGGAAATGAGGCACTTTACGAAGCTTACGAAAAGCACGGTGACGACCTTGTTCTGCAATATCAAAATCAGGATACCATAACTACGGCTGAACGTAACCGCGGCTATTTTTCCGTTACGCAGTACGTCTTTATTCCCGAGGCCAAGCAGGTGCAGCTGGTGTTCCGCTACAACAATAGTACCATCAAGCACCTCGCCGAGGACTACGGGCTTGCCGCAGTTCCCGATAAAAGCGAGGAGCTGTTTGACGTGACACTTGTCACCACCACAGACCTCACATCCGATAACCGAGACGATAATGCAAACACCGATGCTTTGGAAATGAAGCGTTACACCCCAAGTGCCGCAACGCGCGCCGAGACCTCGCTTTATACCTATTACCGCTTTGTTTTTGATAACATCGAAATCACTCCCGATATGCTCTACGTTTTCGCAGATATTTATTACGAGGGAGACCTGAACTACGAAGAACCTGCCTACGGCACACTGTGTCTTTATGACGACGAGTCCCAGTGGGTAACCTATAAGCTTTCGCGCACCGAGCGCAAGATGCTCGAGAAGAAAGAGGACGAGTAAGAAGGGGAGAACAGATGAATATTTCTTACACACACCAAAGCATCCGCCTCACAGGTCGATGGGATAGAGGTGCAGATTGCGCCACCGCTACGGCGACAGGCTCTTATATTGAGTTCGCGTTCCGCGGTAGAATGGCGGTTGTCAAATTCAACATCGTTTCCAATGCACAACCGCGTCTGCATTTGTGGATACAGATAGACGGTGGCGATATGATTGAAGCCAATATCGATTCGCACATCCGCGTGATGGCACGCGAGGACGGCGACCACATCTGCCGCATCATCTACAAGGGCGGCACCGAGCTTGACCGTCGCTGGTATCAGCCCCTAACAGGCAAGGTATCCTTTGTTGGTGTGCAGACCGAATGTCCCATTCCGTTAGCTCCCGACAATCGCAAAACCATCGAGTTTGTAGGCGACTCTATCACCGAGGGTGTGCTCATCGACACCGATTTTAACAGCGGCGACGTTCCGCTTTCTACTGCCGTTTTCGACGTAATGCGATGCTATCAGGATGACGTTTGTGCAACCTATGCGTGGCAGACCGCCGAAGCGCTTGACCTGCGCCCTATCTTTATGGGTTACGGAGCGGTAGGCGTCACGCGCGCAGGCGCGGGAGACGTTCCCGCTGCCCCTGAGTCTTACCCCTACAACTTTGACGGCTCACCCATCACGCACGAGAGCGCGGATTACATCCTCATCAACCACGGAGCCAACGACCGCGCAAACGGCAAAGAGCGTTACCTGCAAAAATACGAGGAATTGCTTGACGTCATTCGCAAGCGCAATCCCTCGTCGGTTATCATTTCTCTTTCGGCATTCGTTGGAACGTTCCACGAGGAGCTTGGCAAAATGATTGCGGAATACAACCAAAAGCACAACTGTCACGTGCATTTTATCGATAGCTACGGCTGGATTCCCGAGGTGCCCCTGCACCCCTTGCGTGACGGACATAACACCGTTGCTAAAAACTTGATTCCCTTACTGCAAGAGATTATAAAATAAAAACGTCCGCGTGGCGGACGGGAAAGGAGCCGACGTATGAGCGACCCGCGAAAAATTGCATATGACGTCTTGGTGCGATGTGCGTCGGCAGAGCAGTATTCCAACATCGCATTGGATACTGCCATTAAACGTTCTGACCTAACGCCCCCCGATAGAGGACTTTTGACAGCCCTTGTCTATGGCGTAATCGAAAGACAAATCACACTGGATGCTATCATAGATAGCCTTTGCGATAGAGGCAGTGAGGATATCTTACCCGAAGTACGCACCCTTTTGCGTTTGGGAATTTATCAGCTTGCCTACCTTGACCGCGTACCCGACCACGCCGCCGTCAACGAAACGGTGAATATGGCGCCCAAACGCAGTCGCGGATTTGTCAATGCCATCCTGCGTGCGTTTATCCGTAGTGGAAAAGAAATCCCCATTCCCGATAAAGAAACAGATGCCGTCGGGTATCTCTCGGTCAAATATTCCTTTTGTCCCGCGCTTTGCCGCAAGTTTATCGATACCTTTTCATTGGAACGCACCGAACAACTCTTTGCCGCCTTTGGCGAGCATCCTGACTTGACCTTGCGTACCAACACCTTGCGCATCTCGCGCGAGGCGCTGATAGAAAAAATTGGAGAAACGGGTATTCGAGCGCTCCCAACAAAAGAGAGCGACGTGGGTATTCGCGTATGCGACAAATCTCCCGTTGCCGAGCTTTACGGATTTTCGGATGGGCTCTTCTTCGTACAGGATGAAGCCTCACAGCTTTGCGTAAAGGCTTTGGATGCAAAAGAAGGAATGAAGGTTCTCGATGCCTGTGCTTGCCCTGGCTCCAAGTCCTTTGGCGCAGCCATTGATATGAACAACAAGGGCAGTGTGCTTTCCTGTGACCTGCACCGTAATAAGCTTTCCTTGGTTGAGAGCGGTGCCGCAAGACTTGGTATTTCTATTCTCACAACCGAGGAGCGCGACGCAAGAAATACAAATGCAGCTTGGCTCGGAAAGTTCGACCGCGTGCTCTGTGATGTTCCTTGCTCGGGCTTTGGCGTTTTTGCCAAAAAGCCTGAATTGCGCTATAAAAATCCCGAAGCAAGCGTGGCTTTGCCTGATATTCAGCAGGACATTCTCAAAAGTGCATCGCAATACGTTAAAATTGGCGGCAAGCTGGTCTATTCCACCTGCACGCTTCTTCCCGAGGAGAACGGGGAGAACGTATCCCGTTTTCTCTCTGAAAACAACTGCTTTGAATTGAAAGAGCAACGCACGCTCTATCCCGATGCCGACGGCACCGACGGCTTCTTTTATGCCGTGATGGAGCGCGTAAAATGATTTTTAAGAGGACCAACCCCTCCGTCACTCGCAAGCTCGTGCCACCTCCCCTTGCACAGGGGAGGCTAAAATTCGATTGCCTTTCAAAGTGCAATTACTCAACTTTTTATTGCTGTAAAAACAACAATAGTATCTTGAGGGTACAGCATCCCAAAAGCTTCCCCTGTGCAGGGGGAGGTGACTGCCGAAGGCAGACGGAAGGGTTGACTTGATATTTGTATGATTTTCAATTTATAGTATACAATAAAGAAAGGAGGCGCAAAATGAACGAACAAAAGCCTGCATTGCTTGCGCAGAGCATAGTCGAACTCGAAAATTGGATGGTTGAAAACGGCGAGGCGAAATATCGCGCCAAGCAGATTTTTGAACAACTGCATCGCGGCATCTCTCCCGATGATATGACTAACATCGGCAAAAAGCTACAAGAAAAATTGCGCGCATCCTTTTCCTATCACCTGCCCGAGGTGGAACTGAAATTGATTTCTGCCATTGACGGTACAGTCAAGTTTTTGTTCAGTCTTGCCGACGGCAACTGCGTGGAGAGCGTTGTCATGAAATACGAGCACGGCAACACCATTTGCATTTCTTCGCAGGTTGGGTGTCGTATGGGGTGCAAGTTCTGTGCCTCGACCATAGGCGGACGCGTGCGCGACCTCGGTGCCGACGAATTGCTCGGACAGGTGATTGCCGCGCAAAAGAACATTGGCGAGCGTATTTCCAACATCGTTATGATGGGTATTGGCGAGCCGCTTGATAATTATGATAACGTTATCAAATTTTTGCACCTTGTCAACTGTGAGGCGGGGCTCAATATCGGCTACCGTCACATTTCGCTATCAACCTGCGGACTTGTCGACCGCATCAAGATGTTGATGGAGGAGGACTTGCCCATCACGCTTTCCATCTCGCTCCACGCGCCCGACGACGAGACACGCTCTGCCATAATGCCCATCAACAACCGTTGGGGCGTAGGGGAGCTTCTTGACACCTGCCGTGCATATTTTGCACGCACAGGGCGCAAAATTTCCTTTGAATATACCCTCATAGCAGGCAAAAACGATTCGGTAGAGAACGCAAACAAATTGGCAAAGGTGCTCAACGCGCACCTGCGCTCGCGCACCGAAACCATGCCCATACACGTCAACCTCATTCCCGTCAACGAGGTGGCAGAAACAGGATTTAAAAAGTCGAACAAAGCGGCAGTCGCAGCGTTTGCCAAGGCACTGGAAGCCAAAGGTATCCGCGCAACGGTTCGCCGCAAGCTCGGATCGGACATCAACGCATCCTGCGGACAGCTCCGTCGCGCAGCGATGAAGAAAGAAGAAAACTAAATTTTGTGAACAATCGACCCATCCCCTACATATAACCTTTTGGAGGACCAATATGAAGCTTGGGGAATGGATCAAAGATACACGCACGTGGCGGCGCGCCGCCATAGTGGCGGGAGTGCTTATTTTGGCGGTGGGGTGGGTCACGGCAGACATCCTTTTAATGCCGCGCAAAAAGCCGCCTGAGGTCGTCGAAATTCCCAATCTTTGCGGACAAGATGCCAATAGCATCAAGACCGAAGAATGGCTCGACGTCGATATCGAATACC
>JAZQKM010000062.1:0-3630 GCA_045542155.1 Eubacteriales bacterium | reverse complement strand
ATGGTCTTCGGCACACCGAGAATCACCATCTCATAATCGTGTGCCTTGGTATATTCCGAAAGCTTTGCAACGGTATCCATCGAATCATTACCGCCGATGTAGAAGAAATAGCGAATATTGTACTTTTTGAAAATCGACATCAAATCCTCGTAAAAAGCATCATTTTCGCCCATTTTCGGTAGCTTTTTGCGGCAAGAACCAAGAGCAGCCGCAGGTGTATGCTCCAAAAGTGAGAGCTTTTCATCGCAATCAAAATATGCGCCAAGGTCTACCAACTGTTCCTTTAAAAGTCCCTCCACGCCGTTCCGCATACCGTAAAGTGTGCCGATAAGACCACCGTCGAGATGCTCTTTTACACCTCGAATAACGCCTGCAAGAGTTGCGTTGATAGCCGCAGTCGGTCCGCCACTTTGCCCTACTACTGCATTGCCAAAAAGTTGTTTCATAATCTTTGGTCTCCGTTTCTGATTTCTGCCTTAAGTATATCACACAAGCGCGCGCGTGTCAACAAGAAAAGCGGCGTACAAGCAAATTTTTTCGCGAGTTGCATATATTGTTGCACAACACAAAACGGAGGTGGATATATGTTCACAACACTATTTTCTTGCATTACCCGCATTTTGCACCTTGTTCTTGGCATCAATACCCCTCAAGCCTTCCCGCCCACGCTTTCCGACGAGGAAGAGCGCGCTTGCTTTCTTGCAACAGAATCAGGGGATGAGAATGCTCGTCAAAAACTCATCTTGCACAATTTGCGGCTTGTCTCGCACATCGTGCGAAAATACTATTCAGGAGCAAAATCTCAAGAGGACCTCGTTTCCATCGGCACGATCGGACTCATCAAAGCGGTTGACTCATTTAACATTCACCTTGGTGCAAAGTTTGCTACCTATGCCGCCAAGTGTATTCAAAACGAAATTTTGATGTATTTTCGCTCGCAAAAAAAGCTTGCATCCGAAATTTCCATTAACGAAACGATTGACGTTGACCGAGACGGCAATCCCCTGACCTACATAGACGTGGTTTGCTGTGATGAAGACATTGCCGAAGAAATTGACCGCAAGATAACAACCGAAAAAATGCTTGTTTATGTTGAAAAAATTCTTTCTCCGCGTGAACGGCAAATTATCATGATGCGCTACGGTCTTGGCGGTATTAAGGCACAAACGCAGCGAGAAATTGCACAATCCCTCGGTATTTCACGCTCGTACGTTTCCCGTATTGAAAAAGCCGCACTGACAACTTTGCGAGATGCACTGAAATAAAAATATCCCCACGACAATCGTCGTGGGGATTAGCTTTTTAATCGAATTTTTCCTCGTAGTAGAGATATGTAGGCAAATAAGAAATATCGTTCTTAACTGCTGTGGGATTGGTTATCGCATCGGGATTCATCTGTGTGGTAAAGGTCAGGGTTTTACCGTCCTCACTTCTGCAAACAATATGTCCTTGCAAATCTGTTCGATAGAGTTTGACATCGGCATCACGATAGCGTGAAAGGACAGATTCGTGCGGGTGACCGTATTCGTTATCTCTGCCACACGAAATAACACCGTATTTAGGTGCAACAGCACGCAGGAATTGATACCAGCTGGACGAATAACTGCCATGGTGGCCTACCTTAATTACATCGGCACTAAGGTCAACACCTGTGTTTACAAGTTCTATTTCGGCTGCTCCTTCCATATCGCCTGTAAACAGGAATGCAAGCTCACCGTATTCAATTTTAAGAACAAGGGATGTGTCATTTATATCTTCATAATCAAGACGCAAGGGACCGAGCACGGTTACTCTTGCCGAACCCAAATAAAATTGTTGACCGACAGTTGGCACAGTTATTTGATTTCGCATTGTATAGTGAACGTAGTTAACAAATCGATTGAATGCGGGAATATCGGTCTTTTTAAAGGGAGAAAAAATAGTATCTGCCGTTACTTCGTGTAAAATTTCCGTAAGTCCGCCATAATGGTCGGCGTGTGGATGAGTAGCAACCACATAGTTCAAATGCTTGATGTTGCGTTCCGCAAGATAAGGATTTACAATATCCTCCGCCCCTCTATTGCCACCGTCAATTAGCATTGTCTGCCCATCGCAAACAATGAGAGCGGAATCTGCTTGTCCAACATCGAGAAAATGCACTTCAAGGTAGGAGTTTGCGGGCACTTGCGGCAGCGGAATTTGCTGCCGAGTAGTCTCAGTTTCTTCTCCGAAAATTTCTTTTATAAAATTTGGAGTATCGCAGGAGGTAAAACCAAAAAGCAGTAATAGCGTGGCTAAAAGTGCCGCTAAAATACGCTTAGTCATCATATTCTTCCCTTTCTTTTGTTATGAGCCAAACTCTACAAGCTCAAGTCCTTCATTGTTGTCAAGTGTGTGACCGATATGCCACTCACTGTTAAAGAGCAAGAAGTCATTACCGCGGAAGTCCTGTACCCATTTGACGTCAAACAGACGCAACTTTTTAGGATCAACGCCGTTTGCGATACGGCGGATATATTGATAGGATTGCGAATATTGACGGTAAGTTACACCATATTCTGCTTTCATACGGGATTCTAAAACGTCATATTGCAACATACCAACAACACCAACGTATACGCGCTCCAAGCCACCGCCGGGCTCAATGAAGATTTGTATCGCACCCTCTTGTGCAATCTGATTCATTCCCTTTGCAAATTGCTTGCGCTTCATGCTGTCGATTTGCTCGACCATAGCAAAGCATTCGGGTGCAAAGGTAGGAATGCCTTCAAATTGCACCTTCTGCCCCTTTTCACAAACAGTGTCACCGATGGAAAAGATACCGGGGTCAAACACACCAATGATGTCACCTGCATAGGCTTCTTCAATGATGGAACGCTCCTGCGCCATCATTTGTTGAGGCTGTGAAAGACGAAGCTCCTTGCCGCCTTGCACGTGGAAATATTCTTTATCGGACTCAAATTTACCCGAAACAATACGCATGAAAGCAATGCGGTCGCGGTGAGCCTTGTTCATATTCGCCTGAATTTTGAAAACAAATGCTGAGAACGTCTCCTCAAAGGGTTGAATCTCGCTCTCCCCTGCCTTGCGGGCAAGAGGCGCGGTGGTCATTTTGAGAAAATGCTCCAAGAAAAACTCAACACCAAAGTTGTTGAGCGCCGAGCCAAAGAATACCGGGCTGAGCTTGCCGCAACGAACGGCATCAATGTCGAAATCAAAGCACGCACCGTCAAGGAGCTCGACTTGCTCAACAAGCTCTTCGCGGGCATAAGAGCCTATCAATTCGTCCATGCGAGCAGTATCGGTGATATCGCAAGGGATGGAAGCAAGTCTGTCGCGTCCGCGGTGAGAATCGCCAAAGGCGAGAATTCTGCGACCGTCGCGGTCATAAACACCCTTAAAACCAACGCCGCAACCGATGGGCCAGTTCATGGGATAGGTACCGATGCCAAATTCCTTTTCAAGCTCATCGATGAGGTCAAACGGGTCACGTGCCTCGTGGTCGAGCTTGTTGATAAAAGTGAAAATCGGGATGTGGCGCATTGCGCAGACCTTAAACAGCTTGCGCGTTTGGGGCTCAATGCCCTTTGCAGCGTCGATAACCATCACGGCACTGTCGGCAGCCATCAAGGTGCGGTAGGTATCCTCGGA
>JAZQKM010000061.1:0-3077 GCA_045542155.1 Eubacteriales bacterium | reverse complement strand
ATAGTACAAAAAACTCCAATCCTTTGCTTGGTATTCCTCCTCGGTGAGCCAAACGTCATCGGAATCAAGAAAATCTCCCAATTCCTCGTCGTAGTAAGCCAACGCCCAGCGATAAGGCTTTTGCACCTCTTCAAGGGAATTGGAAATTTGATAAAGTGCCGAATACATATCGGGAACGAGCTCCTTGCCATTCCACAAGTATTTGACCGCCTTATCACAGGTAACGTAAATGCTTTCTTCCAGTTCCTCTGTGCTTTGCTCAAATGCAAAAATCGCTCTAAGTTCCGCATTTGCGCGCACATTATACATAGAGGAAAGCTCCTCGTGAAGCTTATACTGAGGCTCTAATCCCTGTCTTAGATAGCATTCGTAGGAAACGCAATCTCCATCCTTTGCAACAGCGATGAGAATATCGTCAAAGCCGTCAAAGTTGAGGTCTTGTATCAAAAGTCCGTAGGCGTCGTCGATTTTTCCCATTTCCTTATCCGTTTTGATAGTCTTGGACCAAACCGCTTTACCGTTTTGCTTAACAACGATTTGTTTGACGCGCTCCCCTTTTCCGCGAACGCAAAAGGTCGTACCTTTCTGTTCTATCTCGTAAAGCAGATTATGGCGTTCCCAAACGCAGGACGTGCAAATGGGCAATAAAAGAAGCATACAAAGAATAAGGCTACATAATTTGATAAATTTCATTTTCTTCTCCTTGTAAAGGGTTGCATACAGTATAGCATATCCGCAGAGGAAATTCATTGCTTTTTTGTAAATCCTTTGCCAAAAAGTGTCCACTGTGAGCGCAAAACTTCGGGGAGCGGCATACGGGAAATAACAAACGAAAGCACGATAGCCGCAACGATTGCGATTCCGCCTTGTGCAAGGTTAAAGGGAATGTTGAGAACTGCCGAAGCCGCACCGTAAAGAATACTTTCGTAAGCAAAATACCCTGCTATCATAACAAACTCGGCAGCCACACCCGAAAGAAGTGCGCGCCAAACCTCGGGCAGCTTGGGCATTCCGCGCTTGATTAGAACCGCCACCGTTACCATCAAAGCCTTGATGAAGAAGGTTGCGGGAGCATAGATTGCATATCCTGCCGCAAGGTCGGTAAAGGTTGCACCGATAGCCGCGGCAAAAATGCTCCATGGCTCCAAGGGAAGCCAAGCGGTAATTAAAAGAATGCAGTCGCCAAGATTGACGTTGCCGCCAAAGGGCGACGGAAAGGCTACCCAAGTAGCCGCAAAGGTCAAAGCTCCAAAGAGTGCGGCAAATGCCAATTTTTGTGTTCTTTTTTGAGCCATTTTCAATTCATCTCCTTAATAATTGAATACAGCGATATTATACTCCGGCGCGCACATATTGTCAACCTTTTTTTGCATTTTTTCACATTCGCTGCACCAAAACTTGACAAACTTCACGCGCCGTGCTATAATGACAGAAGAAAGAGAAAGGAGCGTGCAAAATGAATACAATCCAAAACAATTCCACACGTCTTGCCCAACTGCTCGGTCGCGCGCCCCTTGATGAGAGCGCTGCCACCTACGGTGACACATTGAAGGGACGCCGTGTGCTTGTTACGGGCGGTGGCGGCTCCATCGGTCAAGAGCTTTGCCGCAGAGTTGCAAAGACCAATCCCGCCAAGTTGATTATTCTCGATATTTACGAGAACAACGCCTATGAAATTCAACAGGAGCTGATTCGCAAATATGGGGATGCCCTACCACTTTGTGTAGAGATTGCATCTATTCGCGACAGAGACCGCATCGATGCGATTTTTGAGGAGCATCACCCCGAAATCGTGCTCCACGCCGCGGCGCATAAGCATGTGCCCTTAATGGAAGAAAACCCAGCCGAGGCTATTAAAAATAACGTTTTTGGCACAAAAAACATCTTTGATGCTGCCGAAAAACACGGCGCACTCAAATGCATTCTCATTTCCACCGATAAAGCCGTCAACCCCACAAGTGTAATGGGCGCGAGCAAGCGGATGTGTGAGCAAATGCTCGGTGCTCGCAAAGAAAGTAAAACGACCTTTGCGGCTGTTCGTTTTGGCAACGTTGCCGACTCTAACGGCTCGGTCATTCCCCTCTTCCGCCGCCAAATTGCCGAGGGCGGACCCGTAACCGTGACCGACAAGCGCGCAACCCGTTATTTTATGAGCATTGCCGAGGCTTGCCACCTCGTTTTGCAAGCAGGTGCAATGGCAAAGGGGGGCGAGATATTCGTTTTGGATATGGGCGAGCCTGTGAACATCTATGAGCTTGCAAAAGCACTCATTTGCGATGCGGGATTTATGCCCGAAAAAGACATTCAAATCGCCGAAATCGGCCTACGTGCAGGCGAAAAGCTGACAGAAGAGCTTGGCACAAGCGCTGAAAAACTTCTCCCTACCGCGCACGCACGCATCTTTGTGGAAGAGGCTTCCCAAAGCCCAAAGGACGACATTCAAACAAGGTTGCAGGTCCTTGCCATCGCTCTTGCCAAGGAAGGAAACAAGGATATTATCAAAGAGGCATTGCAAATAGCAGTTCCCTCTTATCAACCGAATCATTAAAAAAAGGGCGAAGCTCGTGTGAGCTTCGCCCAAATTTGTTATGTAGTGACATCAATGTCAGTCATAAAGCAACATTTCAATTGTTGATTGCATAATCTCCTCAGCGTACGAAAGGGATTCAACAATATCTGCATATTCCGGATAAGAAACGTTGGAAATTTGAATAAGTTTGGTCTCGATGTTACCCCACTCGGGATACAACAGTGCAATATCATAAACCGTGGAGTTTTTGATGGTATCCATCACCTCACGCGAACCGTTATCCTTAGCAGTTATCAGATAAATGGTTCTGGTATAGTATGCTTCCATTGTAGAGTCGGGTTGACTGGAGTAAGTAGCCATAATTTCCATCATACGCTCGGCATATTCGCCATTGTTTGTAAGCGTGGGAATTGCCCAAAGGTGTGCCCAGTTGTTAAAGTAAACAACACTTTGATAGTCCATTCCCTCTTCTAAAACGGGAAGAGGAAGAATGCCGTACTCAAAATTCGCATTGTAATAAATTTCGGTTCGAACATTAAAGAGCGAC
>JAZQKM010000060.1:0-4548 GCA_045542155.1 Eubacteriales bacterium | reverse complement strand
AGTATCCTCACCTTCTGTTGCAAGGCAATTCTCGGTGAGAACACCGTCAACCTTTACCTCATATTTACCCGTAACGGTGGGGCGGAACTTTACCCACGGCGAATCCGTCCAAAAATCGAGACGAACACCCGTCGAGGTTTTTGCGTTGCCATAAATAAAATTGTCAATTACCGCATACGCATCCAACTGCGAGGACAGCATTTTGCAAAAATGAACGCCGTCAACGTTTTCCCAAATTTGCATGGCTCCAACGGTAATGCTTTCTATTTGTTTGAAGGAAAGTCTCATACTGTGTCTCCTTTCAATTAACCAACTCGGGGCAATGTCACGTCCATTTTGCCAATGTTAGAAATAACGATCACCGTATCCAAAGCCATACCGTCTGTGTAAAGGATCATTTGAATGGTGCAGGTGTTTTTTTCTATGGTGATGGTAACGTCTTTAAAGCTTTCAAACTCAACGCCTTCTTTTTGGCGGTAGACGTTTTTCTTACCTTCCACCTTTTCGTAGTTCTCAGGGGTTATCAGCTGCCTGAGCATTTCGTTGTCTTGAAGATTGCCAAAGAGATCATCCTCGTCTATATCTTTTTCTGTTTTTGTCCATTTTCCGGTGTCGTCCTTGGAGTAGGTGTAACGCTTATCGCCAATCGTCTCGATGTAGGATTCCGAAATAAAAGTGCCTTGCCGAATATGCTGCATATTTCCGTCCACATCGCAGGTTAGGGCAACCGAACCGAAAAGCGGAATGCCCGAAAGCGTAATATCCATTTGAAAATTCTGCTTTCTTGCAATCTTGAGCGCGAATCTTTCAATGGGATGGACAGAGCTCCAAAGCACGATGCCGACAACCGTAGCAATGAGCAAAACTGCGGCAAGAGCCGCGAGCAAAATTCTCGTAATCTTTTTGTTTTTCAGAATTTCTTTAATTTTTGCTAAAATTTTATTATTTTTTTTACTTTTGGTTTTGTTTTTGCTGATATTTTTTGTTTCTTTCATTTTTTCTCCATAGTTTATGTGGGATGTGCTTATTATAACATAAATTTTAATAAAATGCAATCCCATCGAGAGAATTTTATAGAATGCAAGAGAGGCGGAATCAGAACCAAGGCTCGATTGCAAACAATCGAGCCGCAAATTTGCTTCGCAAATTCGCCACGGGCGCGTATTACGCGCGCACAGTTTCTCAAAACTCGTCAACTGTACCAAAAAGAACCCCCACGCGGTGACGGGAATCAGAACCAAGGCTCGATTGCAAACAATCGAGCCGCAAATTTGCTTCGCAAATTCGCCACGGGCGCGCGTTGCGCGCACACGGTTTCTCAAAACGCATCAACTGTGCCAAAAAGAAACCCCCCGCACCGCGTGGGGGTTCTTTTTGGGGGAGGGGACGGGAATCGGACCCGCGTATTCGGCTTGGGAAGCGGACACTCTGCCATTGAGTTACACCTGCTTGGTGCTATACAATTATAATACAAAATGCGCTCGGTGTCAAGTATCCAAGCGCATTTTAAAAAAAATCTTTCCGTCAAATCTCGACGGGGTCTACTTTTTCCTTCTTTTTCCCAAAAAACTGCGGCAGTTGTGCCAAAACGATTGCGGTGAACACGAGTGCACATCCGCCAAACTCGCGGGGCGTGAGGGTGTTTCCCGAAATAATCCAACCGCCAAGAGCGGCAAAAACACTTTCCAAACTCATGGTAAGGGAAGCAACGGGAGGCTCCGCATAGCGTTGACCGTAAATTTGCAACGTATAAGCCACGCCCGAGGACATAATGCCCATATAAAGCAACTGCGGCGTGGCGGCAAGAACGTTTTCCCACACAACGGTCTCCATGCAGAGGGCAAGCAGCCCGGAAATAATTCCTGCAACCAGAAATTGCAATGCCGAGAGCAACATTCCGCCAACGGGCTCGCCGTAGCGGTCGATAACAAGAATATGAAAAGTAAAGGTTAGGGCACAACCAAGCATTAAGAGGTCGCCAAGGTAGATGTTGTGGAGCCCCTCGGAAAGACTAAGCAGATAAATTCCGCAAACGGCAACTGCAACAGCTCCCCAAATAATAACGTTGCTCCTTTTACCAAAGAACATCGAAACCACAGGAACGAGCACTACGTAGAGTGCCGTAATAAAGCCGGCTCTTGCCTCGCTTGCCGAACCTTCGGGGTAAACCGAGAGGCCGAATTGCTGAAAATTCACGCTCACAGCCAAAAAAATGCCACACAAAATGCCACCGATGAGCATTTCCTTGATTTTTGCTTTTTCAGTGGGGAAGATAGGCTTTTGTGTTTTTACACTTTTTACCGAAAGGGCTACAAAAAGAGCCGCTGCACCAATAAAGCAACGAATGGAATTGAATGCAAAAGGGGGAACAAGGTCAGCTGCCTGCGCTTGTGCTACAAAAGCAAGTCCCCAAATGAGAGCTGCCAAAGCAAGAATGGCACTCCCCTTGACGTTGTTCAGAAATTTCATATAATAAGTCTTCCTCTTGAATTTAAAACAAAATACACGCTATTATAGCATATTCTACCCCAAAAATCAATGCTTTTTTCAATATTGTAAACTTTTATTATCCTTTCTTGCAAAAAGGCGGAAAAAATGCTATAATAATTACATAAGACAAGAGAGGAGGTATGCTTTTGTCACAACTGACGCAAAAGGCGATTGTAGAGACTACAATGCGCTTGGTCGAACAAAAGACTGTTAAAAAGATAACTGTGCGCGATATTGTGGAAGCTTGTGGCATCACGCGTAACACCTTCTACTATTATTTCCACGATATTTACGAGGTTCTCGAGCACGCCCTCGCGGCAGGCTTTGAGAAGATTGGCGAAGAGAGCGAAACCTTTGAGGATTTCTTGGCATCTTCCTTTTCATTCTGTATCGAATATCAAAAGGTGCTCTATAATTTGTATCATTCGGTGGGCTACGAGCCGCTTGCCGATTATCTCAAAAAGCAGGTTCGACCGCACCTGTTGCGGTATTTGCAAAGCATACGAGGGGCAGAAGAAGACGAAAAGCTTGTCTGTGTCCTCTGCGAGGAAGCGCTTGTGGGCACACTAATGCGTTGGGTATGCGACACACGCAGAACGACCGACCCACAGCAAATTGCGTACGCAACTACCCGCATTAAATCCTATTTTACAACTGCGCTCCAAAAGATTACAACCCATCAACCCCAAAAGGAGAATGAAGAGATATGAATCAACAAAACAACACAGATATTAGCAGTGCCATTGTCAAAAGTGCAAAAATCATGCACCTTTGTTCGGCTGTCATATTTTTTGTGGCAGGACTTCTTTTGGCGCTCGTGCCGGATTTTGAAGATTCCGGCATTTTCCGCAACATCGTGGTAGGCGTTGCAAGCATCATCATCGGTGCTACGGGCATTTACGGTTATTTTTCCAACGACATGTACCGTTTGGCATTCCAACTCGACTTTGCTCTCGGTATTTTCAACGTCATTTTTGGCATTTTGCTTATCATCAATCCAATGCAGTTGTCCGTTCTTCTGCCTACCGCCGTTTCTATTTTGACTATTCTCGACGGTACAAACAAATCGCAAATGGCACTTGAGGGCAAAAACTTCGGTATTCAAAAGTGGTATTGGGTTCTCATTTCCGCCACCTTGGAAATTCTTGTGGGTGTTGTGCTGATTATGTTGGCATACCACGAGCTCGACGTCCGCGTTTGGATGGGCGTTGCAATGGGACTTGTTGGCATTGTAAACTTTTGGACGACAATGTATACTGTTCGCGTTCGCAAAAACACGCACCACATTTTGTTGGCATTTAACGACACCGAAAAGAAATCCTAATGGAAAGGGAAGACCGATATGTTATATTTGAATTGTTCGGCATTTGCCGTATTTGCTTATCTTTTGGGCGGTATCAACGGCGCCATTATCCTCTCGCGCTTGGTTTATCGCGAGGATATCCGTCAGCTTGGTAGTAAAAACCCCGGCTTTACCAATTTCAAGAGACTTCACGGATTTGCCCCCGCAACCTTTGGCGTAATGGCGATTGATATTTGCAAAACCGTTCTTCCCGTACTGCTTGCCAAGCTTGTAATGCAGAATGCTTATGGGGAAGGGCAACTCGCCGCAGCTGCCGCGCTCCTTGGTTGTATGCTCGGCCACGCATTCCCTGTGTGGTATGATTTCAAGGGCGGCAAAGCCGTTATGACCTTCCTTGCCGGCGTATGGTTTGTCGATTGGCGCGCAGGACTTATCTGCTTTGCCATCTTTGTAATCATTCTCTTTACCATTCGCTTTATGTCGGTGGCATCGATGAGCTTTGCGGTGTTGTTTCCCATCGTGCTCTTCATTCTCGGATGCCACAACCCCGTAACGCTTGTAATCATGGCAGTGGCAGGCATCCTCGTGGTCGCCCGTCACCACCAAAACATCAGCCGACTGAGAGCCGGAACAGAGTCGAAATTCTATCTCAAAAAGAAAAAGTAATATAAATTTTTTGTGTTTCAGATTGTACTTGCCGCTCAACTTTGGAAGGGGATATCTATCTTATGAAAAAAACTTTTTTAATGATTTGC
>JAZQKM010000059.1:0-8744 GCA_045542155.1 Eubacteriales bacterium | reverse complement strand
TACGAAGAATCATTTACCGTGGTTTCGTCGGTACGGTTTTATAAAAAGTCAATGTTGCAAAAAAGTCAAGGCAAACAACTTTTGTAGGGGACGAAAGTCGGATCGTAGCCATGTCGTTCTGTGAGCCAAGGAGTTGGTGAGTTTAATTGTCTTCCTAAGACCGCTTGGCCTCCGACTTCCCCCTACGAAGAATCATTTACCGTGGTTTCGTCGGTACGGTTTTATAAAAAGTCAATGTTGCAAAAAAGTCAAGGCAAACAACTTTTGTAGGGGACGACGTCCTCGGCGTCCCGCAAAAAACGAACGCATACCGCAAGCAAAAACCGGCGACCAATGGTCGCCCGTTTTTGTTTTATCAACTCTCTTAGCGAGCAGGGTCTTGGTGGCGCCTGCGAGCTTGCGGTAGCCAAAGCGCGTTTTATAACGCGCGCCGCCCGTCCGTATGTAAACGAACGAATTTATTTAGATACCCGTCGTGTGCAAGTTCTTGAGGGGGGGTGGGGGAACTTCTTTCAAGAAGTTCCCCCAAAAACCGCGTCCTTATAACAACGAACTATCAATATCAAACGTATCCCCCTTGTGAGCCACGCGCACGGCGTGGGAGTGGCTGTAAACGTTATGTAGAAGCCCCATCATCATAAAGACGGCAAGCATCGAGGAGCCACCGCAGGAGAGGAAGGGGAGCGTGATGCCGATAACGGGCAGAAGCCCCAAGCACATTCCAAGGTTGAGTAGAATTTGCACAGCGAGCACGCTGCCGATGCCAACACAAATGAGTCCGCCGTAATCGGAGTGGCTTGCAAAGCGTGCAATCATAAAGATGCGAACCACCATCACAATGAGGATGGCAACCACCAAAAATCCGCCAAGGAAGCCGAATTTTTCACAAACGGTAGCAAAAATAAAGTCGGTATGCGAGGCGGCAAGGATTTCATAGTGTTCTCCGCCGAGCACGCCCTTGCCAACAAGTCCGCCTGCGGCGATGGCTTGCTTGCTGAGCAGTGGTTGCCAGCTATATTTGGAGTCAGGGTAAGCGTCGGGGTTAAATCCTACGATAATGCGCTGTTGCTGATAGGTTGCGAGCATATCCCAAAGGAAGGGGGAGAGCAGCACCACGACCACCGCAAGTCCTGCAAAATAGAGGGGGTGCAGACCTGCGCAAAAGAGCATCAGGGCAATCATTGCAAGGTAAACAAGGGCTACGCCAAGGTCGCCGGAGGCGAGAATGGGGCCAACCACAAGCAGTGCGTGCCCTGCCAAGAGGAGCACGTTCTTTGGCTTGTTGATTTCGCGGCGAACCGCGAACAGATGACGCGAAAACGTGCAAATAAAGGTGAACTTGACAAATTCCGAGGGTTGGATCATCAGTCCCGTTCCGGGAATTTTGAGCCAGCTTTTGTTCGAGGTCTCCATGTTTTCGCCCGAACTACCGAGCACGAGTGTTAAAATCAAGAGCGCCACCGAACCGATGAGCATATAAAGCCATAATTTATCAACAATGGTGCGAAAATCAAAGAAGGCTACGGCAACTGTGACGAATAAGCCGAGAACAAAAATGAACACCTGCATGCGCAATTTTGACATACCGAAGTTGTCGACCGCGCCCCAAACGGTAACAATACTGATAACGGAGAGAAGCGTGGCACACGCAAACAAAATGGGGTCAATATTCAACACAGCTTCTTTAATGACAGCTTTGATTTTGTTCCAGTTGATAGCCATAGTCTCTCCTTTCCGCGCGAGCGCATAATTTTCTATTTTCATTATACTCTAATTTTATGTTGCTGTCAAGCCGTTTTGCAAAACGGAGCGGTAAAGTGTCCCATAAACCGACAAAAAAATAGCAAATCCTGCCAAAAATTTTGCATAACATCTTGATTTTTCGCGAATAATATATTACAATATAGGTAATTTCGATTTTTCACTTTTTCAGTTCCCGCACAGGCGGGAGGAAAGGATACCCTATGGCATTTAAGAAGATTGGCGTTCTCACATCGGGCGGCGACGCTCCCGGTATGAATGCGTGTGTAAAAGCAGTTTTTAACCGTGCAACCGAGATGGGAATTGAGGTTGTTGGCATTATGGGCGGCTATGCAGGCCTTGTCAACGGAGATATCGTTCCTCTGACTCGCCAAATGATGCGCGGTGCTATGACTGTGGGCGGCACGCGTCTGTATTCCAGCCGTTTGCCGGAATTCAAGGAGAGAGAAGTACAGCTGCAGGCTGTTGAAACCTGTAAGAGAGAGGGCATCGACGCGCTTATCTGCATCGGCGGCGACGGAACCTTCCGCGGCGCCACTGCAATGACTCAGCACGGCATTCCTTCCATCGGTATTCCCGGCACTATCGATAACGATATTACCGCAACCGACTACACCATCGGCTTGGATACTTCCACAAACACCACCCTGCGTATGATCGACAACCTCAAGGACACCTGCGAATCTCACGCACGTCTCAACGTGGTTGAGGTTATGGGCCGCGATTGCGGACAGATTGCACTCTATGCGGCAATCGCCAGCAGTGCGGTAGCGGTAGCCATCCCCGAGATTCCCTTTGATGAGGAAGCGGCTATCAAGAAGATCGCAAACCTGCGTGACTTGGGCAAGAGAGGTATGATCGTGGTTGTTTCCGAGGGTGTAGAAAACCCCGATGGCACGCGCTTTGCCGAGGGCTTTGCAAAACGAATCGAAGCACAAACCGGTGTTGAGACAAAATTTGCCCGCTTCTCGCACGTCGTTCGCGGTGGCAGACCCACTATGCGTGACCGTGCAACGGCGGCTCATATGGCTGTCAGAGCGGTTGAACTGTTGGCAGAGGGCAAGAGCAACGTTGTTATGTGCGAGCTCAACGGTCTTATCCGTCCTGTTGACATTCACTTTGCACTCATTGCAGACCGCATGTACAAAAACCATCTTGAGGAGGGCGACCTCGACGGCTTTACTCCCGAGCAGCTTGAGGGCATGAAGCAGCTTTGTCAAAAGCGCCGTGAGGAGATTGAAAACCTCTACAAGGTTGCAGGGCACGTGGGATTTAGATAATCTCGGGCTTTCGAAATTCGCGCAGAACAAAAGCCACACCCGATAGACAACTCGGATTCAGTTAAAATTTCGAATACACAATAAAAGGTTGAAACCCGTTGAAAAAAATCGACGGGTTTCTTCATTTTTTATGTGTGGCTTTTTAGCTGCACTCGACCTCTCTGCCGTACCTTTGTACGGCGACGATAGGTCGATTGCATCTTCTGCATCAAATTTCGTTCGCCCGAGAGCTTTCGATTTGCGCAGAACAAAAGCCATAAAGAAGGAAAAACAGCGAATGAGAAATTCTCATTCGCTGTTTTGTTTTATGCAAATATATTTAGTAAGTAAATGGGTAGCAAGAAGAATAGAACCGACACGGCGAGCGTTGCAAAGGGCAAGAACTGCCAAAGAAACGCGCGCACATAGTGCTCTTTTCTCCATCCTACAATCGAGAGCACAATTCCCAAAATGCAAAAGATGGGGGTCAGGATGATGATGCCGAGTGCCACGCACCAAAACGCTTCTACCGTAGAAGCCTGCCAATTCAGGGCAGTTATATAAAACAACGCCGCAAGGGATAGCATCCAAGAGGTGGAAAGATAAAAATAGGATAAAATGATATTGCTGATGATGCAAATCGTTTTTTTCATATATCGTCACCTCATTTTTTTACTGCCGCGCGAATAATCTTTGTTTTCTCTCCGTAGTGAATTTCAATTTCAATCGGCTTTTCGCAAATTGCGGTGATGATGGGTTCTTCATCTGCAGACGTTCTCTCTTTGCAGAGCAAATCTACCGAAAGGTCACCCAAGGGATAGTTCTTGATACCGTGCTCTTCGAGCAAACGAACATCCCAAACGATTTTTTCTTCCCTTGCGTTCGGGCGAATGCCAAAGACGTATTCAAACAAAATACTGATGGGGAAGAGTCCCGACCATCCCACAAAATTGGGCTTTGCGGGAGCCCCCTTCGAGGTGCTTTCCGGCATATAGTTTTCATAGATGGTTCCGTCGTTTTGGAACACCGTTACCACGTTTTCCAAGCAATTTCTTGCAATTTCGTGTGCGAGCGCGTGGTATCCGTTCTTCTCAAGCCCCTTGAGCACCATATAGTTGGTGGGTGCCCAAACGCTACCCTTCCAATATCTGCCCTGCGGACTGTAATCGGGGGTGTCTGCAGAAAGAGAGGGAACACGGCAGGGGCGCATGAACTCGTTTTTGTTGTCGAGGTGTGCCACAAAGCGTTCCAGTCTTTCGGGCGGAATGATATCTGCAAGCAGTGCCCAATACGCGCCAATCGATTTGACCTTGTTGAGTTCTCCACTCTTCCAAAGGTCGTAGTAGAAGGCATCACCCTCGTGCCAGAGTTTGTTGTTGATAACGGAGGTCAAATTTGCGACCTCTTCTTTGAGAAGGGCTATGTTTTTGTCATCGGCACGACCGATGATGTCGGCGATTCGAATGAGAATTTTTGCCGAGAGGACTTGCTGAATACAAGCATCCACCCACACCATGTGACCGTGCGAGAATGCGACGTTGTAGCCGGATTCAAAGCGAGGCATATTGTCCATTCCGCACCCCCAACCCGTCGACCAATAAGTGCCGTCGCGCCAAGTGCGAAATTCTTTAAGCCATAGATGGTATGCAAGAAGAGGATCAAAAATGTTTTCAAGGCGTTCTACGTCACCCGTTTGCGAATAGTATTCCCACTCCGACCAACCGAGAATGTTGGGGCCTGTGGATGAGGGATCGTGGCGCGAAAAATGCTCGCTTGCGCGATATTCGCACAGCTCGCGGCAAATAAAGCCCTCCTTGTGCTGATGCGAGTAGAAGTTGTCGAGCGTTTTTTGAAAATTGAAAGCACGTGCGCCGTATTTGCCAAACATCACGATAAAGGAGGAATCCCACATAAAGAGATATCCGTTAAACGCAGTGTCGATAAAATTGGAAACAAAATGGAACTCACCGTTAGCAGGACGCAAATTGGCAAATGCCGTACGCCACGCATAGTCATAGCAGGCAAGCACATCATCGCGGCCGCGCCAAACGGGAGCGGGGAGCAGGTGTGCGATTTCCTCATATTTGGGGAGCGGAGCATCCTCTGCGGGCATCGAAAGAAAAATGTTTTTCTTAACGATCGGGGATGCCTCATAGGTTAAATCCTGATTCATTTGAAAGCTTGGCATAGCGGTACCTCCTTTAAAGAGATTCTTCTCTCCATCGCTTGGAAATTTCTAAATAACCGAGTTTTTCTACACAGTCGATCGCTTCATTTTTCAACTGTGCAGCTTTTTCATACTCTCCGTGTCCCTGATATATTTGTGCCAGCAGATATTTGGTAGATGCCGTATCATTATGCATCTCGCCATTTAAGTGTTTGCAGGTGCTCGTCGTCACCAACATTGAAATTATCAATAACAAGGACGTCCTCATAACAACCGTGGTTTTGGAAAAATTCTAGCTTTCTTCTAAAGTAGCTAAGTTAACCCCTTGTAAAATGTCATCTTTTGATACGCGTTGTCCAATTTTGTTTTTTACCATTATATCACATTTGCATTTTCTTGTCAACAAAACAGTAAATATTCTGCCATGGATGTTGTTGATGTGGTCTTTGGGTTATGCGCCCTTCGGGCGCATAACCCAAGAACATGAGTTTTAAGCCTCTTCACGAACAAAACGAAAAAAGCAGTCCGATTGGACTGCTTTTTCGTTTTGTGAAGGGGCTATAAAAAAGATATTTTTGAAGAACTGCTTACGGGATTTGAACCTTACGATTTATAGGCGATCTCCATAAGGTAAAGACTTTATATACATTTCCATCCAATCCCAATCCGGTATATATCCATTTTCTGAGTATTTGCAAGTATTATCAATGATAGGATTGCCATCATAATTGTATTTTATTGGTAGAGGCAAAACCATTTCTTCAATATTGCTTTTCCCTACCGTTCTTCCATAACTGTATTTTAATTTCATCTCGAAATTAATCATGGAACAAATGAACATTGCACGGTGCTTATTAAGTCCATTGTTTCTTAACACAGCAATGTTTTGACTTGCTTGAAATTCATTTTCTTGGTATAATGCAACATTAGTACCTACCATGCTAATAGTAATACAGCGCCCCTCAGTGATACAAACAGGTTCCACAAATCCTTGTATACCATTATTTGTATTAGTTCTTCCAACAAAAGGTGTTTTCCCTTCTTCCAAATTACCGATATCAGCACTTTTTGCAATGGAAATATTAAATAATTTATTCAGAGAAAATTCCTTCCATTTTCCGGTGTTGATTTGTTCACGAGGAGATTTGTTATTTGTTCTAAGGGGAAGGTGATGCAACAATTTTATATAATTTTCCATCCAATTCCAATTTGGTATATAACCTTCAACGGAATACTTTTTCGTTTCATCGATCAATGCGCTTCCATCTGAATTTAACATTATCGGAAGCTTCAAAATATCATTCATATATTTGCTTTCCGTAACTTTTCTACCATAAGCGTATTTGAATCGATTAGCTGAAAGAAGAGCTTGTAAAAAAAGGTATAACTCTACCGAGGCAATACTTCTATCAAGCAATAAAATTTTTGCCGAATCTCCAACAACACATCCATTTACTTGAAATGAAACAAATCCTGCCGAACCGCTTCTCGCAACAGTTAAACAAGGCTCATCGCAAAATGTGTAGTTCATCATTTCACAGTACTCACGGCTAATTTTGCCAAGAACCCCGTTGTTTTCTTCACCGCTTTGTACAACCGTAAAGTCGCCTTCATTTTCTTCTATTTCTTCTTTTGTTATACCTTTTCCATTATGTATAGTGAAGATAGCAGATACTTTAAATTCTTTCCATTGATTTGTATCAAGATTCATATATTTTTCCCTCCTTTATTAGATGGGAAAGGTAATCGTTGATTGTTTGCTGAAAATCTTGTTCTGTTAGTTTGCTATAATCAGTTTTCATATAAGCTTCGCACAACCATTCAGATGTACCATCTACTACTGCTGTTGATGATTTTCCATCAACAGCTTTTTTATTGTTAAACAAATAGAGCCATTCATCCTCAATTACTTTCCATTTTGAGTTGTTGTTTTCATCAAACTGCTCAATTCTTCCAAGATTCTTTTTCTTTTTGAATCCGTCATCTTTACAATAGCCAAAAAATGTTTCGTTGACGGTACCATCTGCTTTTTTGTGAGGCTTTCCTAATGTAAACAACATACAGCACGCGCATGCTGAAGCACCAGGATAGAAAATCTCATTGGGGAGAGTAAATACTGCTTCAAGAGTATTATTCTTAAGCATTTCAATTTTTTCGTTTTCAATTATGGCACTTGTTCCGATAGCTGCGGATACGGGTAATAGAACAGCGAGTTTTATTGTTTTTACTGGCTCGTTTTTACTTTCACGTTCTTTATTTATCTCTGCTATAACATCGGATAAATAATGAATAAAGACTAATCCCTTAGTAGGATCTTCTTTTCCATCTTTTGCTTTACCCCAATCCTTTTTATATTTTTCGGGAATACCAATGGGTTTCGCATTATAAGGAGGGTTCATCAAAACAATATCGGGGTTAGCATTTTTTATAAATGACTTACAATCAAAACAACTTCCGAACTTAATATTAGAATTACCATCACCGTGGATAAGCATATTAGTGGTTGATAATCCATAAGCTTTTTCTTCATTCTCGATACCATAAATATGCTCTTTTTTTACAATCTCCTGTAAAGCTTTTGCTTCCTCTTCGGTTTTTCCACGACTACAATCAGCTAATGCCTTCACCATCGCCTGAACCAAAAACGAACCGCTACCACAGGTTATATCAAGGACACGCTTGGTCCTATCCACTTCTGTCAGTCTGCACATAAATTCTGTAATGTGATCGGGAGTAAAAGCTTGGTTTTTATCAGCCTTACCGGTATACTTGTTAAAAGCAATAAAGAAAAGATTTAAGATGTCTTGTCCTTCAGAACTATTAGTATCAATATATTGATAAATATCCATAAGGATGGTATCTAAAATTTTAATCCAATGTGTAATCGTGAGCTTCTTAACTTTTTGATCGTTAAGAACATTCTTTTGAAGTAATTCTATCTTTTTAGTTTTGTTTTCGGAACCGTCAAGCAAACTATCCAACGTAGACTCAATAGCTGCACGAATTTGTTTTTCATCCATTACAGCCCAATGGGTATCAAGCTGTTTCTTGAGATTCTCGTCAATCTTCTTTGCTCCAAACTTTTCAACTAAATTTTTAAGATATAACAGAGTTGTTCCTACGAATTGGCTGCGGAGTCTTTCGTCGATATCCATTTTATGAAGCAATTCGTTTAGATCATAGGTATTCTTCAAAACTTTTTCTCTATCGTTTTGCTTACTTACATCAAACAACTTCTCGTAATGCTCCATTGTGTCAAGAACGCTTTCATCAGAGAGAACAAATTTATCTTCAATAAATGATTTCCACACTTTAATTTTATCATTGTTAGTGTTAGCAAGGATACAAATAATCTTTTTGTTCTTGTGCAAGGCACGTTCCTCTTCCAAATATTCTGCAAGTTGTGCCTCATCTGTTTTTTTGAATATTTGCTTTGTTTCAACAAGAATAACAATATCGCCTTTTTCAAAACGAATATCCAATTTGAAATGTGTGATAGGATGTCCTACTGCCTTTTCAAGTGCTGATTTTGAACCCGCTTCTTGAACATAACTGTA
>JAZQKM010000058.1:0-3957 GCA_045542155.1 Eubacteriales bacterium | reverse complement strand
GTGAGTTTAATTGTCTTCCTAAGCCCGCTTGGCCTCCGACTTCTTACTTGGGGCGAGTTCGAGGCAAAGGCCAATCGCTTTGCCAACCTGCTCCTGACGCGCGGATGCCGCCGTGGAGATAAGGTCGCCATTCTTTTGATGAATTCCATCGAGTGGTTGCCTATCTATTTCGGTATTCTCAAGGCGGGTGCTATCGTTGTGCCGCTCAACTACCGTTACGTAGCAGACGAAATCAAATACTGCCTCGAAAAAGCCGATTGCTCCACACTTGTGTTCGGCCCCGAATTTGTTGGACGTATGGAGCAGATTTGCGATAACTTGCCTGATGTTAAGCATATGTTCTACGTTGGCGAGGACTGTCCGTCCTTTGCCGACAGCTACGATAAAATGATTGGCTACTGCGACCCCAAAGCACCGCAGCTGCAGATTGAAGAGAGCGACGATGCCGCTATCTATTTTTCGTCGGGCACAACCGGTTTCCCAAAAGCTATTTTGCACGCGCATCGCAGTCTTATTCACGCGGCACGCGTTGAACACAACCACCACGG
This sequence comes from Eubacteriales bacterium, assembly GCA_045542155.1. Lineage (GTDB taxonomy): Bacteria > Bacillota > Clostridia > Oscillospirales > CAG-272 > UMGS1865. The sequence continues at coordinate 3,409 of JAZQKM010000058.1, read as the reverse complement.
TCAAACGCACAACGACGTTTTCCTTTGCATTCCGCCGCTATATCACACGGGTGCTAAAATGCACTGGTTCGGCTCTTTGATGAGCGGTAGCAAGGCAGTGCTCCTCAAGGGCACGCGCCCCGAGTGGATTTTCAAGGCCGCAAGCGATGAGCGTTGCTCTATCGTTTGGTTACTTGTTCCGTGGGCGCAGGATATGCTTGATGCCATCGAGCGCGGCGATATCAAGCTTGAGGATTATGACCTCGAGAGGTGGAGATTGATGCACATCGGTGCACAGCCCGTGCCGCCCTCTCTCATTCGCCGTTGGCTTAAGGTTTTTCCAAAGCACGAATACGACACCAACTACGGTCTTTCCGAGTCTATCGGCCCCGGTTGCGTGCACTTGGGTGTGGAAAACATCGAAAAAGTCGGCGCTATCGGCAAGGCGGGCTTTGGTTGGCAGGTTTGCATCATTGATGAACGCGGAAGTGTTGTTCCGCGCGGTGAGGTCGGTGAGCTTTGCGTCAAGGGCCCCGGTGTTATGAAGTGCTATTACAAGGACCAAGAAGCCACCGACGAGGTCCTTCACGGCGAGTGGCTGCTCACAGGAGATATGGCAATGGAAGATGCGGATGGCTTTATCTTCCTTGTTGACCGCAAAAAGGACGTTATCATCACGGGTGGAGAGAATATCTACCCCGTACAAATAGAAGATTTTATCCGCAAGCACGATGCTGTAAAGGACGTAGCCGTTATCGGCTTGCCCGAGCCCCGTCTTGGTGAAATTGCCGCCGCTATTGTGGAACTTAAAGAAGGGTACACAATGACAGAGGAAGAGTTGGAGCGCTTCTGTGCACCGCTTCCTCGTTACAAGCGTCCTCGCCGCATCATTTTTGCCGAGGTTCCGCGTAATCCCACGGGTAAAATCGAAAAGCCGAAGCTGCGCAGTATCTATTGCGGAGAGAGCCTTGTTGCACAGCAGATAGAAGGCTAAAAAGGAGAACCGTTATGAAAAAGTTAATGCTTGGCAACGCCGCCGTAGCGCAGGGCGCTTACGAGGCAGGCGTGCATCTTGTTTCCTCTTATCCGGGAACGCCCAGCACCGAGATTACCGAGTGCATGGCAACCTATCCCGCCGAAGAGGTATTTGTAGAATGGGCACCTAATGAAAAGGTTGCCGCCGAGGTCGCCATTGGCGCATCTATTGCAGGCGGCAGAGCAATGACCTGTTGCAAGCACGTCGGTTTGAACGTGATGGCAGACCCGCTCTTTACCAACAGCTATACGGGTGTAAAAGGTGGAATGGTCTACTGTGTAGCAGATGACCCCGGTATGCACTCCTCGCAAAACGAGCAGGATTCCCGTCACTATGCAAGGGCGGCAAAAATCCCGATGCTTGAGCCTTCCGACTCTTTGGAATGTCGCGACTTTACCAAAGCCGCATTTGATTTGAGTGAGCAGTTTGATACCCCCATTCTTGTGCGTCTTTCCACACGCGTGTCTCACTCCCAAAGCCTTGTGGAGCTTGGCGAGAGGGAAGTACATCCCGTAAAGGAATATCAAAAGAATATCGCCAAAAACGTTATGATGCCCGCAAATGCCATCAAACGTCACGTGGTTGTTGAAGAAAGAACCGCCAAGATGGAAGCTTTTGCAGCGGATTGTTCCTTTAACACCGTTGAGGATAACGGCAGTGATATTGGTGTTATTACCGCAGGTATCGCGTATCAGTATGCAAAAGAGGCGCTTGGCGATAAGGTCAACTACTGCAAGCTCGGCATCGTTTGGCCGCTTTCCGAAAAGCTCCTCAAAGAGTTTGCCGCTAAGTGCAAGACTGTTTATGTTATCGAGGAGCTTGACCCCTTCATTGAGGATGCTTGTCGCGCTATGGGTATGGATGTGAAGGGCAAGGAGCTGTTCTCTATGCTTGGCGAGTACACCCCCTCTATGATTCGCAAGGTTGTATTGGGTGAGGATGCCGCTCCCTTTGTCGCTCTTGAAGAGCAGGTTCCCGGCCGTCCCCCTGTTATGTGTGCGGGTTGTCCGCACCGCGGCACCTTCTACGTTCTCAATAAATTGGGTGTTACCGTTTCGGGTGATATCGGTTGTTATACCCTCGGTGCGGTTGCACCTCTTGCCGCGGTTGATACCACCGTTTGTATGGGTGCATCTGTCAGTGCGGCGCACGGTATGGCAAAGGTGCAGGGTAAAGAATTTGCAGGCAAGCTCGTCTCTGTTATCGGCGACTCCACCTTTATGCACTCCGGCATTACCGGACTTGTTGACATCGTTTACAACAAGGGTATCAATACCGTTATCATTCTCGATAACTCTATTACGGGTATGACGGGACACCAGGATAACCCCACCACCGGCAAGACCATTCGTGGGGAAGCCACCCGTCAGGTCGACCTGATCAAGCTCTGTCAAGGTGTAGGCGTTGATAGAATCACGGTTGCCGATCCCTTTGACGTAAAGAATTTTGAAAAAGTTGTTAAGAGCGAGCTCGCTGTCGATGAGCCCTCTGTTATCATCGCGCAACGCCCCTGCGCACTCCTCAAAAGTGTGAAATACACAGGTCACTGCACCATCACCGAAAAGTGCCGAAAGTGTAAGGTTTGTATGAAACTCGGTTGCCCTGCCATTAGTATTGATAAGGCAAGCGGTACCGTTTGCATTGATACAACACAGTGCAACGGTTGCGGACTTTGCGTAGGTGTTTGCCCCTTTGGAGCGATTGAAAAGGAGGAAGCCTGATATGAGCACGAAGAATATTATGATTGTTGGCGTTGGCGGGCAGGGAACACTTCTCGCAAGCCGTATTCTCGGCAATGCTGTTATCAGAAAGGGATACGACGTTAAGGTCTCCGAGGTTCACGGAATGAGCCAACGCGGAGGTAGCGTTGTTACCTATGTTAAGTTTGGCGATGCCGTTCATTCTCCCATAATAGACAAGGGAGAAGCAGATATCATTCTCGCATTTGAATGTCTCGAGGCTTATCGTGCACTCCCTTGGTTGAAGAAGGGCGGCAAGATGATTGTCAACAACCAAATGATTAACCCTATGCCCGTTATCACGGGTGCTGCCGACTATCCCACCGATATCCTCTGCAAGCTTGGCGCGGTGGTTGACCTGACCGCAGTTGACGCTCTTGCGCTGGCGCGCGAGGCGGGCAACGCAAAGGCTGTTAACGTCGTTCTCATCGGCGTGATGGCAAAGAATACCGAGATCCCCTATGACGAGTGGGTAGAAACTATCAAGACCACCGTTCCCGCTAAATTCCTTGAGGCAAACCTTAAGGCATTTGATCTTGGTTATAACCTGTAATTGATTCTCAAACTGAAAGAAGGTAGAAAATATGAGCTTTTTCAATCGCGAAATAGAATGTATGCCTCGCGAGGAGCTGAAAAAACTGCAAAGCGAGCGGCT
>JAZQKM010000057.1:0-7916 GCA_045542155.1 Eubacteriales bacterium | reverse complement strand
ATATGCTCATTGCGCAGATGATGGGTGTATCTTGGGGTGCGCTTGCAGGCGCGTTCCTCGCTCCCTTCCTCTACGGCTTGTACTGGAAGAAGACCACAAAAGCCGCCGTTGTTACATCCTTTGTGTTTGGCGTTGGTCTTGAGATCGTTCAGCTGCTCATTTCGATGAAGGTATTCAGCGTTGCGAACATTCCTGTTCTTTCCTTTGTATTCCGCAATTCCCTCTTCTCGGGCGTGTTTGCAATGGTTGGCGGATTGATCCTTGTTCCCATTGTCAGCCTGTTTACACAAAAAACTGCCCCCACGAACACCGACGAGATCTTTTCCTGCTACGAGCGCACGGCAACGGTTACCGTGACCGACTCGTTGGGGGAAGAAAAGAAATAAAAGAAAAAACACAAAAACGGCTATCTTCGCCTGAAGATAGCCGTTTTTCTTTTTTATATTCATATTTGCATTTTGGTTATAGACACTTATTGCTTTTGGAATCTCTGTGCAAAAATATATATAACCAAGCAAGCAATCGCGGAAATAATAACGAGAAGGATGCCCTCTACAAAGAATTCTCCAATGCTAAGAGGTCCATCGTTAGGATCAAGCCAAAGATATGCTTGGAAACACAAATGGATAGCATACTGTACGACCAAAGAGCCCCACATAAATATACTTCCCAAAAGCGATATGCCTTCGCGTTTGATACTTGCAATACCTGCACTTGCCGCAAAAGCAAGAACACCAACCAAGACTACTTGCACGTAGTACATACCGTCGGAGAAAGAGTAACCCTCCTCTATGTTATATATTGTACCAAATATCCCAAGTAAGCCAAAAGCAAAAATAGCGAGGTTGATCAGTGGATTTTCCTTCTTCCGCATCTTCACTCTTTGAAATTTAAACAGTTTTATTCCTCTAAAAATTTTTGCCGGGTCGTACGCTTTCAGAACAACAGCTATTATTATAATTAAGATTATCGCAGGTATAGGTTCAAGTATAATAGACCCCAAAAAATCAACTGATGCATCCACGTCATCGGGTTTCCCTTTCACAACAAAAGTGCAACCTTTAGATACAATATCATGCCGATAATCCGTGACTGCTTTTATTAAATACTCCATTGCCATTGTTATCCAACAAATTGAACCGAGAAGCTTTTCATCGTCATACCCCCCCGCTTGATACATTCCATACAAAACAGCAAACGAAACACTTAAAAAGGCAGTCCACTTCCAAAAGCCTCCAGCTTCCTCTGAACCAACGAGAATAGCGATAAAAATGAACAGAATTGCGGTAAGTAGCATCCAAGTCCCTAAGTCAAACCATTTTTTAAAGGTCTTTCGTCTGTTTGTTTTTAGAACCTTTTTAGTTTCTTTTTTCTTCTCTTTTTGTTGCCTCTTCCGCTCCTTTCTCTCCTTCTTGTCTTGCTCCTGTTTCTTCGAGAATTGTTCTTTTAGTGTTTGCACTATTAAACTCTTCTTGTGCAGTTTTTCAAACAGCACTATCTCGCTTGGAAGTCCCTTGCCCGCAAATCGCTCTAAATAAAGCGTTGCACCTTTTTTGTTGGAAAGAAAAACATGTTTGATTTTTAGTTTCTTAACCATTCTCCATTCAACAGGAACTAAGCGTTGATTGTATGCTATGAAAAGCGGACCATCGACAGAAACAGCAAAGCCTTGATGTATCATAACTTTGGTCTTTGTATAGGCCGAAAGCATTTCTTCGGCTTCTTGATATCTATCGTGATAATAGTAGTATTCAGCAAGTATTAAAGCAATATTTTTATCCACATAAACTTTAGAATACTCCTCATACAGCCCAATGGCTTCCTCTATTTCTCCTTTTTCAAAAAGCAGTCCTGCAAGTTCTTTTTTCCATTTTAATACATCTTGCTTAGACTGTACCTGTTCATTCAGTCGGATGAGCGAATTAAGGATGTTTTCATCTTTGCTTTCACTAATAGAATAACATTTTTCATACCACCTAATGGCATCTCTCAAACAATTATTGGTTTGATAGTACTCAGCCAAAAATTTGGATATTGTTGCATCATTATATTTTGATGCATAAATAACGTATAATCTAACAGCTTGTGAACAGTTGCCTTGAACCCAAATCTGCTTTGCTAAAGATAGCACACGGCTGTAATCTCGTGTCGAGCAAACGTAATTTTCATACCAATCGACAGCCTTAATTATCTTTCCCTCTTGGAGATAAAAATTTGCAATTTCTTTTTGAGTATAGGCAGAAATGTATGATGAGTTACATTCTTCATACCACTTAACGGCAAGCGTTTTCATCCCATAATTCCAAAAGTGATTTGCGAAATTGGCAACAACCCGTTCACCATTCTTTTTAAAAGCGCTCCTTACTTGCACCGACGAAAAACGCTTGGCAATTATCTCTACAACCTGTTGTTTGAGTGTATAAGGGCTACTTACAGAAAGTACTCCTTCGTATGCGTAAAGTGCATTTTCGGTATAGTCCAATTTTAAATAACAGTCACCAATTCGTTTTAGAACTTCGGGATCGGAATCTGCGTTTGAACAAAGCGTATAATATTTTAATGCTACGTTTGGAGCAGTTTCGCAAAGACTGTCTGCCACGAGCATTTTGCGCTTATCGCCCTTGAGAGAAGCCGCATCAATGAATTTGTATTGAGTGATCGCCGCTTGAACATTATTTTCACAGTAATAGCAGTCTCCCGACAAAATAGTTGCATCAATATCATTCCCTATATTATCAATCCATTTTAATGCCGCGGTGTATTCCTTGGCTTCATACAATGCATATCCTGCTCGCATTCTGATATCGTTGGATAATTGATTGATTTTCTCCGCTGCACCATCTGCGCTCATAGCCAAGATATAATATTCAACGACTTTTTGAGGGTTTCTCTCCGTTCGATAATAATCACACATCCACAAGCAAGCCTCAAAATCTCCGTCGGCTGCTTGCTTTTTATACACCGAAAAAACGCGAGCTTTATCATTTGCGGATAATGCGCCTACCCCTTTTTTCAGACTCTTACCAAGAAGATAATCATATACATCCTGTTCGTTCTTGAAACGAATATCAACGGTGTTCACATCGACATGATAATCGTTGATAAACTCATTCAATCTTTTGAAATATAAATAGAGAGTGTTTTGAAATTGCTCCGAATTGGTGTCAAAATCCACGCTATCCAATTTTTGCTGCAAAAGTCTATCTTGAGAACAGCAAAAGCGGAATCTTCCATTCACCTTATCAACATCAGCCATTCCCCACGCATTCAGTTGTTGTACGTACTGACGAATCAACTGCTTGTGCTCTTGTATCTCCTCGGAGGACATAAACTCGATATTGTTGCCGTGAGTGCCTTTATTTCCCGCCAAGAAGATTTTGTCAAGCGTTTCTACTCTGTTCGGCTCTATTCCGGCTGCCCTAAATTTCTCAGTTCTTCTTGTATCCTTCGGAAGAAATACGTCATTGAGATCAAAACCTTTTACAAACATGCAATACTCTTCGATGGCGCGTCTAATGGCCGTATAGGCAGCCGAAATATCCGGGGGATACAAACCAAGAAGAGATTCAACTCTTCTTTCCAACCCCGTTTTTCCAGCCTCCGCATCCGTAGCAGGCATTTCGGCTACGTTTCGACTTTCCTCAGGTTCTCCTTTTAGATTTCTAAGTTTATCAACCTCTTCGGTTAATTGAGAAATTACATCCACTAATTTATTTAAATCAAAATTTTGAATATCTTTCATTATTAAAGTCCCCTTAAAAACAGTTAAACTATCTGTTTGTCTTATTTCCTTCCTTTTTCGCTCGCCACTCGTTGGCGAGGATGGCGCAAACGCCGACGTTAGCGTAGTTTCCCTTGATGAGCATTGCTTCGCGTTGGATGCCCTCAAAGGACATTCCCACCTTTTCCATCACGCGGCGTGAGGAGTCGTTGCCTTCCATAAAGCGCGCTTCGATGCGGTTCAGTCCTAAATTTTCAAAGCCGAACGCAATGACCGCCTCGAGGGCTTCAACGGCGATGCCGCGTCCCCAATATTCGGGGTTGAGGACGTATCCAACCTCGGCACAGTCATTGGCACAGTGAAAGGCGGTAAAACCGCAGGTACCAATCATTTTGCAGTCGGGTTCGTAGACCACTGCCCAGTCGTAAAACATTCCCGCAGAGTAGCGGTTGCCAAGGTATTCGAGGTACTCGCGTGTAAAATCGCGGTCGGGATGCGGATTCCAAGTAAGATACTTGGTCACGTCGGGACGAGAGGCATATTCGTACATATCGGAAGCATCCGCCACGATCATTTTTCGGAGCGTAAGTCGCTCGGTGGCAAGGTCTGGCAAATGCGAGAAAACACGGTAAATTTTTTCTTTTTTCATACTGATACTGTCCTTCTTTTTTCTACCTTTCATTATACCGAAAAACAGCCCAAAAAGCAAGCGTTTTTTCAAAAATTTTCTTGTATATTTTTTCTTTATCCCCTTTTATTTTGTAATAATGTGTGTTATAATATACTATATATAGTATTTTTTAGCCTTGAGAGGGGGGAACGAGCAATGGAATACATTATGAACGATGTGTTGTCGGGTGCTATCGTTCCCGTTTTGCTTGGTTTAACCACCGAATCCGGTGAAACCGCACACCGTATGTACCGCCGCCACGGCGTGATATCACACGTGTTTTGCAACCGCATTCCCTTTTCTATGCGTCTCTCGCTTTGTATGAAATTCCATCGCATTCCCGACACCACGGGAGATGAATTGATGCTGCAAGCACTCACCGATTTTGCCGATCAGCTCGGCAATGCGGATCTCATTCTCTACCTCATCCCCTGCAACGAGCATTACACAAATCTTGTGTGGAATCACGCAGAGGAGTTAGAGCGTCGCTTTGTGATTGCTGACCGCGCAGAAATGGAGCGTGTTTGGTTTGGTGCGGAAGCCGCACCGCTGAAGGAGGTGTAAGCGATGAAAACTTGCACCTACCTTGGCATCCTCGGCGGTCTTGGACCGATGTCTACTGTCTATTTTTGCGAGTTGCTCAACCGACACACCGCCGCAACCTGCGATGCTGACCACATCGATATGCTCATCAGCAGCAAGGCAACCACACCTGACAGAACCGCTTACATCCTTGACAAAAATTCTCCCGACCCCCTGCCCGTGATGCTTGCAGAGGCACACCGCTTGGAGAATGCGGGCGTTGACCTCATTGTTGTTCCCTGCAACACCGCGCACTACTTTTATGACGGACTGGCCGAGGGTTGCAGAACACCCATTCTCAACATCATTGACGAGACCACCGCACATCTTGCACGTGCGGGTGTGAGGACCTTTGCTCTGCTTGCAACCGAGGGTACCATTAACGCAGGCGCTTACGAGCGCTTTTGCACGCCTCGCGAACTGACCTGCATCACTCCCACAAAGGAAGAACAAGCCATTATTTCCAATATCATCTATGGGCAAATCAAGCAGAACAAGCCCGTGGATATGGATGCTTTCCATAAGGTTGTGACCTCGCTTCGCTCTCGCGGATGCGAGAAAATCGTGCTTGGTTGCACCGAGCTTTCGCTTTTGAAGAAAGAGGGGCTTGGCGATGAGCTCTTCGTCGACTCTCTTGACGTTCTCGCGTACCGCACCATCCTTGCCTGCGGCAAGACGCCTGTGGGCTTCCCTATCTCGTTTGATACGGAGGTGGCGCGATGAAGTCTTATCTTTTGCTCGGCAAAGCCTTCCCCTTTGACTATATTCCCGATTGCGAAATCACGACCTTGACCGACCACTCGGAGCGTACGGATGCCGAAAGCGTTTTTGTTTGCATTCGCGGTCAACGCTTTGACGGTCACACGCTTGCTCCTCGCGTTTATGAGCGCGGTTGCCGCATCTTTGTTGCCGAGGAGCCGCTTGATCTGCCCGCAGACGCTTGCGTACTTTTGACGAACAACAGCCGCAAAACGCTTTCGGAGCTTGCCTGCACGCTTTGGGGTGACCCCTCGGGCAAAATGCACGTTATTGGCATTACGGGTACCAAGGGCAAGACCACAACGGCTACGATGCTGGCGCATATTCTCAATTCGGTTGGTATTCCAACGGGATATATTGGAACCAACGGCATCTCTTACGGCTCGGTGGAACACACAACGGCAAACACCACCCCCGACCCCTTAACCTTACAGAAAACCCTTTATGATATGCAACGTTGCGGCATTCGCGCCGTTGTAATGGAGGTCTCCTCGCAAGGGCTGATGCAAAGCCGCGTGGCAGGTGTGCAGTTTGGAACGGTTCTGTTCACAAACCTCTATCTCGACCATATCGGTGGTGCCGAACACCCCACGTTTGAGCATTACCGCGCAACCAAGCATTCTCTCTTTACCGATTTTGCTTCTCCCAACGCGGTTTGGAATATCGATGACCCCGCAACGCCTATGATGCGTTTAGGCTGCACCGCTTTGCGCAATTTGACGATTTCGGGTGTAGAAAAGCGTGCCGACTATTTGGCACAGAACACGCGCCCCTTGCGCGACGAAAACGGATTGTATTCCCTCTTCCGCCTCATTGCCGAGGATAAGGAAATAGAATGTCGCCTGCGTCTTTTAGGCGAGCACAACGTTTACAATGCGCTCTTGGCGGTTGCCGTGGCGCACGGCGTTTTCCAAGTTCCGCTACCTATGACAGTTGACGCTCTTGAAAAGCTGGCAATTCGCGGCAGAGCCGAGTGCATCCCCCTGCCAAATGGCGCACTCTGCGTAATCGACTATGCGCACAACGGTGAGAGTTTACGACATTTGCTCTCATCCTTGCGTGTTTATCAGCCCACACGTTTGATTTGCCTGTTCGGCTCGGTTGGGGAAAGAACACAAGTCCGCCGCCGCGAGCTTGGCGAGGTTGCCGCAGAGCTTGCCGACCTCTCGATTTTGACGTCCGACAACCCCGGCACCGAGGACCCGATGCAAATCATTGACGAGATTGCCGCCGCATTTGGCAACAATCGCAAGGCTTACATCAAAATTCCAGACAGAAGCGATGCCATTCGTTGTGCCGTTTCTATTCTGCAACGGGGTGACATTCTTGTTCTTGCAGGCAAAGGTCACGAGGAATATCAACTCATCGGGCGCGAAAAGCTCCCCTTCTCGGAACGGGAAATCATTCAAGAGGTACTAAACTCTGACCCAATTCTTTTACCCCAATAAAAATAAACTTTTAAGGAGGCGCTATGGCACGTTTGGTTTTTCACATCGACGTTAATAGCGCCTTTCTTTCGTGGGAAGCCGCAAGACGCGTCAGGAACGGAGAGGCTGATATTCGCCTCATTCCCTCTGCTATTGGCGGTGACAGAGAAAGCCGCCGCGGAGTTATTTTGGCAAAATCCATTCCCGCAAAGAAATACGGTGTCAAAACGGGAGAGCCGATTGCCATGGCTCTGCGCAAATGCCCGGATCTCTATATCACAAAGCCTGATTTTTCACTTTACAGTCAATGCTCGCACGCCTTTATGGATATTTGTCGCAAATATGCGCCCATTGTGGAGGTCTACTCGATTGACGAGTGCTTCCTCGATATGAGCGGCACGTCACGGCTCTACCCTGACCCGATTGAAATTGCAAAAAAGATAAAGGATGAAATCCGCGATACACTCGGCTTTACCGTAAACGTGGGAATCGGTTCTAACAAATTGCTTGCCAAAATGGCGAGTGATTTTGAAAAGCCCGATAAGATCCATACACTCTTTACCGAGGAGATCCCTACCAAAATGTGGCCACTGCCCGTTGAAGCGCTCTTCTCACTCGGGCGCTCGGCAGCGGAACGCCTGCGCGGTATGCATATTTGCACCATTGGTGAGCTTGCCGCCACCGACGTGGCAGATCTGCGCACGGTGTTTGGTGTAAAAATGGGAGAGCACCTTTACCGTTATGCCAACGGCATTGA
>JAZQKM010000056.1:0-9021 GCA_045542155.1 Eubacteriales bacterium | reverse complement strand
TCCATCGAAGCACCGTCTATGATCTCGGATATTCTCACGGGCAATATCTCCGCGATGCAGTTTGCGATCTTTGCCGCTTCATACGGATCCTCGGTTTTAACCGTCACTCTCATAATCTCAGTATCGTTTGACGGAGCCGAGGAGATCATTCCTGACAGTTGCTTATAAGTATATGGAACATTGGCTTTTTCAATAATACGCTCCAAAGTAGTGCGGTTGTTTAGAATTTCTCCATACGTCTTAACCAAACTTTGAGCAGCCGTGATCTCGGATGAACTGATACTGAAACTGGTATTACCCAAGGAGAATGAACTGTTGTTAACGTATAACATAATTGATGAAGAATAAGTCGGGGCGATCATAAACGCAGAGAACGCAAAACCTATCGCCGCGGCGAGAAGTCCCACCAGAGCGATCAACCATGCTTTTCGCCACAATGTCTTTACAATATGAAGCAAATCCAATGTATAATATTCTGTAGAGTTATTTTCTTGTTTTTCCATTTATTTTACTCGCTCCTTAAACAAACGCCACACACAAAACTGAAGACAAACCCATTTATTCTCTTTTCACTCTTTTGTGTGAATATATCTATGCTGAACCTACAAACAATCATTTTATGACATGGTATAGGTACACCTATTTTATTTTACACATCATTATATCATATCCTCTCAATTTTTGCAATACCTATAAGTTCATTTTTTTCAAATTATAAGATTTTTTCAAAATTTTTATAAGGTAAACAGGCGGCATTTTCAGATGCCACCTGTTTCTAATCGACAGCCGTGTTTTTTACGGCTGCTTTTCATTATTTTCCTTTTTATTTTCTCTTATCAGTTTAATAAAAAACAGACAGGCTTTTCGGCTTGTCCGTCAGAAACATAGAGCATAATATCGAATATTCACGAAAACAACATAAATGTATGATATAATATAAGTGGAAAAAATCTAACAAGAGTTTGTAACGAAAATGTTATTTCTCCGTCTAACCTATGAACGCAAAGGAGGTGATGATAAGTAATGGACTTCGAGAAACTATATAACTCCTATTATATGCAAGTTTATTCGTATGCGTTTTCCCTTACAAAGAATCGTGAGCAAGCCGAAGAAATAACCCAAAACACTTTTTACAAGGCAATGTCTGCAAAGGCGCAGTTCAAAGGCAAGTCTGACGAACTAACGTGGCTTTGTTCGATTGCAAAAAATCTTTATTACGATGAACTACGAAATAATCAGCATTTTGCAGATATAAATGAAGTCAATGACTTGCCCTCGGACGAAGATCTGGAGCAAAGTGTCGCTGACTCGGATATGGCTTTCCTCATACATCTTGTTCTTCAGCGATTGGATGAACCATACAAAGAAGTATTTCAGTTGCGCGTCTTTGGTGAACTGTCATTCGCGCAGATCGCAACGATTTTTGGTAAAACCGAAAGTTGGGCGAGAGTTACTTATCATCGAGCTAAACTAAAAATTCAAGAAAGGGTAGATGCGAAACATGAGTAAACACTGTGAGATCGTGCAGGATTTGTTGCCGCTGTATGTTGACGGGGCTTGCAGTCAATCAAGCGCAGAGGTGATTGATGAACACTTGCAAACTTGTTCGTCCTGCCAAAAGATTTATCAAAAGATGTGTTCTCATACGAGTGAGGAAGTTTTACAAAAGGAAAAAGCCGGGATCATCGTACGTCATGAGAGGAAAGAAAATCAGAAAATTATCAAATATCTGTGCTTTTCGATTGCTGTAATATATATTCCTGCTCTGTTTATTGCGGCTTTGTTTGCAGGCGGCGATGCGGGATTTATTACAACTCCGTATATTTTTGACCTTGGGGTGCTTTTTCTTTATACTTTCCCCTGTTATCTTGCTTTCATTGAACTTGGACTCTCGATCTGCCGGGCGATTGATAAGCGCAAGAGAACAACAGGAGAAAAGATTTTCAATACCATAAGTGATATACTGGCTTTTACTATCATTATCACGGCATCAAACCTCGAAAAGCTGTTCTATTTATCGCTTGCGATGGCAGGGGCGCTTGTTATTAATTGGTTGATTGCCGCTATAGTTTACAAGAAGAAACCCAACTTGATGGGAATATTTAAGCAAAAGACCTTTTGGATCTGTGTCGCCATATTAACGTTTGTAGTTGCAGTAGTCATTGCCATCCTAACTGTCTTTTCAGCCACAAGAAACGCGCGGGAAGAAACTTTGGACGTAGGATACTCGGTTGGAGTTCGGGCATGCGGCTCTGATTATGAAGGTGTTTATTTCAATATAGGAATTGAAGAACAGCATGCATGGAATGTTATAGATAAAAATCCCACTTTTACGGTCAAATGGGTAAACTCAACCAAACACGACATTGAATATGATCTCAAATGCTATATATACAAGCAAACCGAGGATGGTTGGGGGCTTTGTTCCACAGACTATATTGATTTTCCCACCGTGATTTATACGGTACCCGCAGAAAGCACAGTAGTACAAAAGTATTCCATTGACGGATACGATATCAGCGAAAGCGGACGATATAAGTTTGTTACTTTTGTTGATGATAAAGCAGTATGGGTTGAGTTTGAAGTAACGATTGAAAATTTATATAAGTAAATAATGTGAGGTCAATCTAAATAAAAAATGTATTATCTGTTGTTGTGATTATTTCATTTGGTATGGCAGGTACGTTTATTGGTGCAGCAATGAACATAGAGGTGTTTCAGGCGTGATATGCGCTGTTGCATCGGCAAACACATTCATAATAGATGCTATTAACAATAACAAATAAAGCTAGACTCCCCCGATGCCTATTCATTGGATCTTTGGTTCTGCCCCATCTATTTTAAATTTTAAACTTTAAATTTTACTTCAATGCTGACACTCGGTATTTCGCCGCCAGATCTATTCTGTTGGTAAGCAGTGTGTCGATACCCATATCAAAATATTTTTGATAATTTTCCGTACAATCAGCGTAGTAAAGATTACAAATGACACCGTCACTGTGCATTTTGTCGATCATTTGTTGATCAAACATCCCTAACCAGAACTGCACCCTTGTGCAATGATATTTTTGAACCATCTCGGAAATTTCCATCTGATCCCTGGGAAGTTGGATCGCGGTGCGGGGGATCTGGGGGGCAACTTTTTCCATCCACTCAAGTTCACCCGGAGACCCGGCAAAATAAACGCTGTCGTATGCGTTGTGTTTTTCTATTAATTTTACAAGTTCCCGTATCAGATAGCCGTCCTCCCCATGTTCTTTCAAATGTATATTGAACGTAAGTTTGTTGGCAAGCAACGAGAAGACCTCCTCCGGAGTACAAAAAGTGACATCCCATCCGTTTTTAACTCCGATATTTAACTGTTTCAGTTCCTGCAACGTAAAGTTCTCCAGCCTCCCCTCCCCGTCGGATATTCTTTCCAGCGTCCTGTCGTGAGAAACGATAAGCTGTTTATCTTTCGTCAGTCTGATATCAAATTCAATTTCATCAGCACCGAGAGCATGTGCCGCGGCAAATGCCGGCAACGTATTTTCTGGTATAAACTTTGACAATCCACGATGCGCACAAAATTTTTTATTAATTATATCATCCCTTCCCTGCGAAGAACCCGACCACGGGTTCCTGAAATTTTATTTATTATAGCACATACAATTATCTGTGTCAACGCAAAAGAATGATATAGCCCATTTTCAAAAAATCATCCCAATATTTTAAAAATTTTCAGGTGTAACAATAAAGACACAAAGAAAGCTCTGGATAAGCGCCACTTTCTTTGTGTCTGTCAAATAATTAAATAAGATTTCAGGGGCTATGTCTGCCGAATCCATCTATCAAATAAAACTCCCAAAAATTATATCACTTTCATACCATCTCAAAAAACGTATCGGGATGGTTGGGATCAAATTGTTCATTTGCCCACATAACCGTGACCAGATTTTCAGTTTCCGAGAGATTGATAATGTTATGAGTATATCCCGGAAGCATATGCACAGCCTCGATCTTATCTCCGCTGACCTCAAAGTTCAGCACTTCGTCTGTACCGATCTTGCGCATTTGTATCAGTCCACGTCCTGAAACGACCATAAAAAATTCCCATTTGCTGTGATGCCAATGCTGTCCTTTGGTAATGCCGGGCTTTGAAATATTCACCGAAAATTGACCGCAATCGCCTGTTTTTAAAAGTTCGGTAAAACTTCCGCGGGCATCCTCGTTCATCTTTAACAGGAAAGAGATCTTTTCCTTTGGCAGATAAGAAAGGTAGGTGGAATAGAGTTTTTTCGCAAATGACCCTGGAGGTATCTCCGGCATAACCAGCGTTTTGGGCTGATCCGCAAAATTGCAAAGCAGATCAACGATCTCTCCAAGTGTGACCCTGTGTGAGATGGGCGCGGCACAGTATTTACCGTCTTCGCACAGTACCGTCCTGATGCCGTCAAATTCGCAGTGGTGCTCCCTTCCCTCCAGTGCAGCAATCATTTCCGCGATCAGATCGTCAATGTAGAGCAGTTCAAGTTCCACTGAACGGTCGCTGACAGTAATAGGAAGATCGTTTGCGATATTGTGGCAGAATGTCGCCACGGCAGAATTGTAATTGGGTCGGCACCATTTTCCGAACAAATTCGGAAAACGGTAAACCAGCACCTTGGCGCCGGTTTCTTCACCATACGCAAAGACAAGTTCTTCGCCAGCCTTTTTACTTCTGCCGTAGTCACTGTCGTATCGTCCAATGCAGGTCGCCTGGATGGACGACGAAATCATGACGGGACACCTGTTCTCATATTTTTTGAGCGTGTCCAGCAGCGTGCTCGCAAATCCGAAATTACCGTCCATGAAGTCTTCCGGATTTTGTGGACGGTTGACCCCCGCCAGATGGAAAACAAAATCGGCTTTTTCACAGTATTCATTTAAAAGTATTGGATTGGTGTCGATGTCGTAGAGGTACAGCTCGTCAACAGCCAGCCCCGGATGGGTTCCATCCTTGCCATCGTGGATATTTTTCAATGACTCCGTCAGGTTCTTTCCGACAAAGCCGGCGGCACCGGTTATAAGTATATTCATTGCTTGTTCTCCATCTTTGCCAGTTCCTCCTGAATATATGTGAGGTTCGCAATCTTCGCTTTGGTTTCCTCGACCGTCAAGAGCTTAGTATTGTTGGAATTGAACTCGGTCAAGGTGTTACGCTCTGCGTCACCTTGATTGAAATATTTATCGTAATTCAAGCCCCGCTTGTCGCAAGGAACACGATAAAAATTGCCCATATCAATGGCGTTGGCACATTCCTCGTTGGTAAGCAGCGTCTCATACATTTTCTCTCCGTGACGGATGCCGATCACCTTAATGTTGTTCTTATCACCGCCGAACAGCTCACAGACAGCCTCTGCCTGCGTTTGGATGGTGCAAGCAGGCGCCTTCTGTACGAGGATATCACCGCTTGTCCCGTGTTCAAATGCGAACAGAACAAGATCTACCGCTTCATCAAGGGACATAATAAATCTGGTCATATTTCCGTCGGTAATGGTAATTGGATTACCGGAGCGGATCTGTTCGATCCACAGCGGAATGACAGAACCACGGGAACACATAACATTTCCGTAACGTGTGCAACATATTTTAGTCTTATCCGGATCTACCGTTCTCGACTTTGCCACAATAACCTTCTCCATCATTGCCTTGGATGTACCCATGGCATTGACAGGGTATGCAGCTTTATCGGTAGACAGGCATACTACATTCTTAACACCTGCCTCAATAGCGGCAGTCAGTACGTTCTCGGTGCCGAGTATGTTGGTCTTAACCGCCTCGATCGGGAAAAACTCGCAAGACGGAACCTGCTTGAGCGCTGCCGCATGGAAAATGTAATCTACCCCATGCATTGCATTGCGCACCGACGCAATGTCTCGCACGTCACCAATGTAGAATTTGATCTTCTCTGCCACGTCCGGCATCTTCGCCTGAAACTCGTGGCGCATATCGTCTTGCTTCTTCTCATCGCGGGAGAATACGCGGATCTCGCCGATATCTGTGTGTAAAAATCGGTTGAGTACAGCGTTGCCAAAGGAGCCTGTTCCGCCTGTGATGAGCAATGTCTTGCCAGTAAAAGCATTCATAATTTCTTTTTCCTTTCCCTTAATCTCTTAAAAACAGATCACGAGAGTATGCATTGTTATAGACATCGTTCAGTTTTTCATCCAAACGGTTGTCCATAATCACTTCGCTTTCGCGCTTAAATCGAACTAATCCGTTGCCCGCGGCGTGACCGTTAAATTCTGTTCCATCTTCCCAAACAGACACATAAATAATGGCTTATGCGCCCTTTTCTTGTAGGCAACGCATCTCCTCTTGAATGGAAATTTGCGGAAGTTGTCAGAGTTACGCTTCTTCGTCAGCCGGTACACTCCCACCACCGGCACATTGCCTTAATTAGAGCAACACGGCGATTGATCATATCTCACAACTCAAAAAGCAAATCTACTACCGCAACAAGATAGTTCTGGGCAAGTAGAGTTACCTGAGATAGCCACACATATCCCATACCAACTACTACAATTTACATTTGAGCTACTTGAGCTCGTTTTTTATTTTATCAAAAAAGCTATTTCAGCTGAATTATCAAAGTCGGGGCCGAAAATTTCGGCAGGGGTTGGGGTGCCGGATATTTTTATATCCGGCACCCCTCTTTTCCTTGAGGTGGGGCTCGCTTCCGAGCCCCAAGAGAAAGAATGTTTAGAAGGTCAGTTTGCCATCTGTTCCAAAGTCATAGTAATCCTTGGGCAGCAGATCATTGGTCACATTAACATAGTGACGACCGGTGGCGCAGGTACCATTGGAGCTTACATAAGCATAGTAATCGCCCTCAACATTGTAGTAGAGACCACGGCCCATTTTTACGCCATGATAGTAGTAGTACAGTTTACCGTCCTCTTCGCGCAGACCGGTGTAGGTCTTGCCGTCGGCAGTGAACAAACGCAGACCCGTTTCGATCAGATCGTTATCCTTCACTTCGTACAGACCAGTAGCACAAGTGCCGGTGGAGCGGACATACACATAGTAATCGCCCTCAGCGTTGTAGTAAACTCCGCGCTTCTGCTGTACGCCCTTGACGTAGTAGTAGTACTCGCCATTATCTTCCACGATGCCGGTAACGGTGCGACCGTCATCGCCAAACAGGTAGTAGTCCTGTGGCAGCAGGCCGTTGGTGGCGTTGCAATAATAGCGGCCGGTGACTACGGACTCGTCGGACTTGACGTATACGTAGTAGTCGCCCTCTTCATTGTAGTACATACCACGTCCCTGCTTAGCGCCGTTGATGAAGTAGTACTGCTTGCCGGCAACGCTCATAACGCCGGTCATCTCCAGCAGTTTGCCGTCATCGCCGAACATATAGTACTGGGGATTGAGCAGGCCGTTTGCCGCACTTTCCTTGACCTCATAGTAACCAACAGCGCAGGTGCCGGTGGAACGGACGTATACGTAGTAGTCGCCGTTAGCAACGTAGTGGACACCGCGGCCCTGTTTCAAGCCGTAACGGTAGAAGTAGACGTCGCCATCCTCGTTCAGAGTGCCGGTGAACATCTTACCGTCATCGCCAAACAGACGCATACCGGGCTCTACCAGGTCGTTGGCCTTGACCTCGTACCAGCCGGTGGCGCAGGTGCCGCTGGAACGGACATAAACGTAATAGTCGCCAGCCTCATTGTAGTAGACGCCGCGGCCCATCTTGGTACCATTGACATAGTATACCAGAGCGCTGTCTTCTTCGTAGATTCCGTTGTACAGCTTGCCGTTTTCCTCGAAGGGGTACTCGTAGTAATCTTCTACATAACCGTTACCGCGGGTAACACGCTCGGTGCCAGTGGCCAGCTTGCCGTCGGAGTGGGCATAGTACAGATCGTTGCCCAGCTTGAACATACCGCCGGTGTAGGCAATGTTATCTTCGACGTAGCACAGGAAGTCGTTGGTAGACACGAAGCCGGTGAACTTGGCATCGGTCAGAACACCCTCATCGGTGAAGACAAAGCACTTAAACTTACGGGAGTTGGACTCCATAATCATATGGGGTCCTTCGGCACGGTAGATACCGTCGAAGTAGTACTGCTCGCCGTCGATCTCCTGCCAGCCGGATTTGTAGCAGGCAGGGCCGTAGAAGTACATGGTGCCGACCAGTTCGCCGTTGATATAGCGGTCGTGCCACACGCCGGAAACCAGCTTACCGGTCTCCTCAAAGTCATATGTAACACCGTAGGAGAAGAAGTAGCTCTCATAGTGACCGCTGGCAGCCTTTCCATTGCCATGGAAGAAGTGCCAGTTGCCCTCGTGATTGATCCAGCCGGTGCTGATGACACCGACCTTGGAGAAACTGTAGGCATTCAGTTCGGTGTTGAAGAACAGACCGGTGAACTTGGTCTGGTTGGCGCAGACGCCGTCTTCGCCGAAGTCGTAGTAATATCCGTCGATCTTCTGGACGCCGGTGACGGCAACGCCGTCAGTGTAGTAGCTGTTTTCGACCCAACCTGCAGCAACGATGCCGTCGAAGTAGGTCTTGCCATCGGTGTAAACACCGTTGAACAGCTCGCCACAGGCGCATTTTAGTACGCTGTCAACCGCTTCATAGGTGTGGCCGGTGGCAGGTATGGTGGTGCCCCAATCCACAACGGACTGGCAAGTTTCGCAGAATGTGCGGCCGGTGTAGCCGTCTTCGGTGCAGGTAGCAGCCTTGTCGGCAACAGCAGTGAGCTCTGCGTCATGGACGTGGCCGCCGTCCCAGGCGTTGTAGTAAGCCAGACCGTCAGTAGTAGCGGACATGGCGGCATAGTTGCCCCACATTTCGGTGTCGCAGAACACGCGGTCGCCGGTGAAGGTGTCGGTAGTGCCGTCCACGCGGGTCAGCACACCCATATCCACATTGGCGATGACGGACATTCTCCAGAATTCCTTCATATCGCGGAACTGCTTCAAGGTCATGGCGTTCTGACCAGCCTTAGTGCCGTTTTCGTAGACATAGCCGGTCTTCAGGGTCCACAC
>JAZQKM010000055.1:0-2439 GCA_045542155.1 Eubacteriales bacterium | reverse complement strand
ACCAAGACCCCATCCGCTAAGAGAGTTGTATTATAGGGGCAATGTTCTCCGCACTTCGCTATAAAAGATAAAACGAAATAAACGGTTCCCAAATTTGTGATATCACATTTTGAGATAAAAGTCCATATTTCAAAAAATATGTGATATAATTGCTTTTACAAGGGATGCCGTCCCCTTAAAACCACAAAAAAGGAGCATTAAAATGAGAAGTATATTAGAAGAACTATGGTATGGCAATGTTTGTCCGAGCGAGGGGTGTCGGGGAGTGACAAAAGAGACAAAGGAGCTGATGAAATACATCGCTGAACATCACAAAAATTTACACGCTACGCTAACCGAAAAGCAAAAAGAAACGCTTGAAAAAGTTGACGATTGCTATGCCGAGCTAACAGATATCAACGAGCGAGATATTTTTGTGTATGCTTTTCGATTGGGGGCAAAAATGATGCTCGAAGTAATGATTCCATAAAAGATAATACCATTGGTCGCCCGCATTTTTCTAACGCATACACTCCAACCCCAACCACTGTATGTCATCCTGAGCGCAGTCGAACTTTTTCGAGCGAAGAGCGAGGAAAAAGCGCAAACCGCTCCGCGATTCTCTCCGCTCAGGATGACATACAGTGGTTTTGTTTGGGTTTTGTCCGTTAGAAAAAACGGGCGATTCGTGAATCGCCCCTACCGGGTGACACATAACTCTGCACTCTGCATTCTGTACTCATTTGCTCTGCATTCTATCTAATATCTTAATAGAATTCTATATACAAAATCCCCAAGACCCCCTTGACAAGGGCTCTTTTTTTGTGTATAATAAAATAAGTATGATATACTCGGTAAGAGTTTGTTTTTTCATACAGTATTGAAAACAAAATAAGAAAAGGGAGGTGTAAGAATGGTACCAATTATTGTTCTGGTTGTCTCCGTTGTGGCTGCAATTGCCGTTGGTGGCGGTTTGGGCTTTGTTATCCGCAAGAACATCGGTGAAAAGAAAATCGGTTCTGCTGAAGCGGAAGCCAAACGCATCGTAGAAGAAGGCAAAAAGAATGCTGAGGCCCAAAAGAAGGAATTTCTTCTTGAAGCAAAGGAAGAAGTGCTTCGCCTGCGTAACGAGACCGAGCGTGACCTCAAAGAGCGTCGCACCGAAATTTCCCGTCAAGAGCGCAGACTTGTGCAAAAGGAAGAAAACCTTGACAAAAAGACCGAAGCGTTAGAGCGCAAAAACGAGCAACTGGACGAAAAGCTGAAGGCAAATGACATTGTAAAAGAACAGATCCAAATGGTTCTGACACAACATCTGTCTCGCCTCGAAGAGATCTCCGGTTATACCGCAGAAGAGGCCAAGGCTGAGCTTATCTCGCGTGTGGAATCTGAAGCCAGACACGATATGGCACAAAAGCTGGACGAGCTCGAAGCACAGTTTAAGGAAGAAGCCGACAGCAAGGCACGCAATCTGTTGTCTTTGGCAATTCAGAGATGCGCCGCCGACCACGTAACCGAAGCGACTGTTTCCGCTGTGGCATTGCCCAACGAGGAAATGAAGGGCCGCATCATCGGACGTGAAGGACGTAACATTCAAAAGCTGGAAACTCTCACGGGCGTCGAGCTCATTATCGACGATACCCCTGAGACCATTGCAATTTCGGGCTTTGACCCCGTCAGACGCGAAATTGCAAGACTGACACTTGAAAAGCTGATCTCCGACGGTCGAATCCATCCTGCACGTATTGAAGAAACGGTTGAAAAATCCCGCAGGGAAGTTGAAAACGTTATCAAGCAGGCAGGTGAGCGTGCAACCTTTGAGGTTCACGTACACGGAATTCATCCCGAACTGATCAAACTGCTCGGTCGCTTGCGCTACCGCACAAGCTATGGGCAAAACGTACTGCAGCACTCCATCGAGGTGGCATGGCTGGCAGGTATTATGGCAGACGAGCTTGGCGTTGATGGCACAACCGCACGCCGCGCAGGACTTCTCCACGATATCGGTAAGGCGTTCCCGCAGGATATGGAAGGCTCGCACGTAGAGCTGGGTGTTAACGCACTCAAAAAGTACAAGGAGAGCCCCGAGGTTCTTCACGCAGTCGAGGCACACCACAATGACGTGGAACCTCAAACCATTATCGCAGTGCTCGTGCAGGCAGCAGATGCTATTTCTGCAGCAAGACCCGGTGCGCGCCGCGAGGATATGGAAAACTACATTAAACGCCTGCAAAAGCTCGAGGAAATTGCCGCAAGCTTCCAAGGTGTTGATAAAGCATTCGCCATTCAGGCAGGACGTGAGATCCGCGTAATGGTCAAGCCCGAGCTCGTTAACGACGAAGGCATGAAGCTCATCGCCCGCGAAATGGCAAAGAAGATTGAAGATGAAGTAAAATATCCCGGTCAAATCAAGCTGAATCTGATTCGCGAGACAAGAACCGTTGATTATGCAAAATAATT
>JAZQKM010000054.1:0-4270 GCA_045542155.1 Eubacteriales bacterium | reverse complement strand
CAAAAGTTCGACTTCGCTCAGGATGACAGGCTGATGGAATGATTGATAATAACCGTTTATGGGTTTCTACTACATCACATCGGGGGAAGAAAGCTCGGCTCCCTTCCCCACGTGATTTATTTTTTGAGCGAAATGGCCTTTTTTGCTGCCTCGGCAATCTTTGCGGGGGTGAGTCCGTACGCCTCAAGAAGCGCGGGAACAGTGCCCGAATGTCCGTAGGTGTCATTCATACCAACACGAATGACGGGAACGGGACAGCTCTCACAAATCGCCTCGGTAACGGCTGCGCCAAGTCCGCCAATAATGTTGTGCTCCTCGGCGGTAACGAGTGCGCCGGTCTCCTCGGCTGCCTTTGCCAAAATTTCCTTATCGATGGGCTTGGCGGTGTGAATATTGATGATACGTGCATCAATACCTTGTTCGGCAAGGAACTCTTTTGCTTCGAGAGCCATGGAAACCATCAGACCGGTTGCTACAATGGTAACGTCCTTACCGTCCGCCACGCAAATGCCCTTGCCAAGCTCAAACTTGTAGTCGGGGGTGTCGTTGATAACCGGAACGGCAAAGCGTCCAAAACGAAGATAGAACGGGCCCTCGGTGGTCATAGCCGCCTCTACTGCCGCTCTTGCCTCGACTGCATCCGAGGGGTTGACAATAGTCATACCGGGAATGGTACGCATCAGGGCAATATCCTCGTTGCATTGGTGAGTTGCGCCATCCTCGCCAACAGTAATACCTGCGTGAGTCGCGCCAATTTTAACGTTGAGGTGCGGGTAACCGATAGAGTTGCGTACCTGCTCGAATGCTCTGCCTGCGGCGAACATTGCAAAGCTGGATGCGAAAACGGTCTTGCCTGTGGTAGCAATGCCTGCCGCCACGCTCATCATATTGCCCTCTGCAATGCCACAATCAAAAAATCTTTCGGGGCACGCCTTTTTGAATTTGATAGTCTTGGTCGCCTCTGCGAGGTCGGCATCAAGAACCACAAAGTCGTATTTATCTGCAAGCTCTACGAGCGCGGAGCCGTAAGCTTCTCTGGTAGCCAATTTTTCTGCCATTGTTCTCTCCCCCTTTACGCGTTCAGTTCAGCCAAAGCAAGCGCGCATTGCTCATCGTTGGGAGCGGCGCCGTGCCAGTTGACCTTGTTTTCCATAAAGGATACGCCCTTGCCCTTAACCGTTTTTGCAACAATGGCAGTGGGCTTGCCCTTAACAGCTTTCGCTTCCGCAAATGCAGCTTCGATTTGGTCAAAGTCGTGACCGTCGATGGAAATGACGTGGAAGCCGAAGGCTTCGAGCTTTTTATCATGGGGTGTGGGGTTCATAACCTCGGCAACAGGGCCGTCAATTTGCAGTCCGTTCCAGTCAACGATAACGCAAAGGTTATCGAGCTTGTAGTGGGATGCGAACATGCAAGCCTCCCAAACCTGACCTTCTTCGCTTTCACCGTCGCCAACAACGGTGTAAACGCGATAGTCCTTATTGTCAATTTTACCTGCCAGCGCCATACCTGCCGCCGAGCTGATGCCCAGTCCCAGAGAGCCTGCCGACATATCCACACCGGGAGTGAGCGTCATATCGGGGTGACCTTGCAGGCGCGCACCGATTTTGCGCAACGTGGTCAGCTCCTCAACGGGGAAATATCCGCGATTAGCAAGTGCGGAATAAAGTCCGGGGGCACAGTGTCCCTTGGAAAGAACAAAACGGTCTCGCTCGGGCATTTGAGGGTTTGCGGGGTCAATGTTCATCTCCTCAAAGTATAAATATGCTAAGATGTCAGCGATGGAAAGCGAACCACCGGGATGCCCCGATTTTGCCGCGTTTGTGCTCTTGATAATGCCGATGCGAATCTGTCTTGCGGTCTCGCGCAAGGCTTGCAGTTTGTTTTGCTCCATTTCGTACCTCCTGCGGGGTTAGACTTCCCTTTTATTATATCCCAAATATGTGTTCTTGTCAATAAGAAAGCGGATTTTGTGGGGGAACTTTTGCAAAAGTTCCCCCACAATCTATTCCACTAATTACTGCGCAGCGTCAACGATAGCGTTGAACTTTTCTGCAACGAGGGACGCGCCGCCGATGAGACCGCCGTCAACGTTGGGCTTTGCGAGCAGCTCAGCCGCGTTCTTTTCGTTCATAGAGCCACCGTATTGGATGGTAACGGACTCTGCAACCTCTTCACCGTACATTGAGGCGAGAACCTTACGGATAGTGCCGCAGGTCTCTTCTGCTTGCTCGGGCGTTGCGGTCAAGCCTGTGCCGATAGCCCAAACGGGCTCATAAGCGATGATAACGTTCTTCATTTCTTCAGCGCTAACGCCTTGCAAATCGAGCTTTGTCTGCATAGCAACCACCTCGTCGGTGATACCCGAAAGACGTTGCTCTTTTACCTCGCCCAAGCAGAGGATAACCTTCATACCTGCGGCAAGAGCGGCCTTGGTGCGCAGGTTAACGGTCTCGTCAGTTTCGCCAAAATATTGGCGGCGCTCGGAGTGACCGATGATAACGTATTCAACACCGCAAGCGGTGAGCATCTTTGCGGAAACTTCGCCGGTGTAAGCACCTTTTTCTGCAAAGTGTACGTTCTCGGCACCAATTTTGATGTTAGAGCCCTTTGCAGCCTCTTGAGCGGCGGCAATGGTTACGTAAGGAGCGCAGAAGATGATGTCGCAGTTATCTTTTCCTGCAACCATGGGCTTGATTTCATTGATAAACGCAGTTGCCTCGGCAGGAGTGAAGTTCATCTTCCAGTTGCCGGCAATTACGGTTCTTCTCTTCAAAGGATTCATATCGGTTTACCTTTCTTTTTTACAAAATAAGGGGAACGGCGGCTCGCCGTTCCCCGTTTGATTTTTTAGAATAAATTATTTGTCAAACAGGCAAGCAATGCCGGGGAGCTCGAGGCCCTCGAGGAACTCGAGAGATGCACCGCCGCCGGTGGAGATGTGCGTCATCTTGGGGCCAAAGCCGAGACGCTCAACAGCCTCTGCGGAGTCGCCGCCGCCAATGATGGAAACAGCGCCGGATTCTGCAACTGCAGCTGCAACGGTTTCGGTACCGGTTGCAAAGTTCTTCCACTCGGAAACGCCCATAGGACCGTTCCAAACAACAGTGCCTGCACCCTTGATAGCAGCGGAGAAGAGCTCGCAGGTCTTGGGACCGATATCAAGGCCCATCCAACCGTCGGGAATCTTATCGGAGTCAACGTATTGGCTCTCGGTATTCTCGTCGTATTTCTTACCCAGCTTGTTATCGATGGGGAGCAGGAAGTTAACGCCTCTGTCCTCAGCCTTAGCCATCATCTCTTTTGCAAGGTCAATTTTGTCGGTCTCGCAGAGAGAAGTGCCTACGTTGTAGCCCTTAGCTGCAAAGAAGGTGTAAGCCATACCGCCACCAACAATGAGGGTATCGCACTTTTCGAGGAGATTGTTGATAACGCCAATCTTGTCGGAAACCTTTGCACCGCCAAGAATAGCAACGAAGGGACGTGCGGGGTCTGCAAGAGCTTTGCCCATAACGCCGATTTCTTTTTGAATGAGATAGCCGCAAACTGCGGGGAGATAATCTGCAACACCTGCGGTGGAAGCGTGTGCACGGTGAGCAGTACCGAATGCGTCGTTTACAAACAGACCGCCCTCGCCTGCAAGGTCAGCCAAAGCTTTTGCAAACTCGGGGTTGTTCTTGGTCTCACGAGCGTCAAAACGAACGTTCTCAATGAGTACGCAGGTGCCGTTCTCCATTGCGGCAACCTTTGCCTTTGCATCGTCACCGATGATGTCGGATGCGAATACAACCTTGCCACCGAGCTCTTGGTTGAGACGGTCAGCAACGGGCTTGAGGGTGAATTTAACAGGGTCGTTCTTCAAAGCCTTTGCCTTGAGCTCTGCGGTAGCAGCTTCTCTCTCGTTCTCGGGGAGAGCGTCAACCTTCTTTTGCTCCTTCTTGTCGAGCTTAAAGTTGGGGGTGAAAATTGCGTGGGGCTTGCCCATGTGAGAGGAGAGGATAACCTTAGCACCCTTTTCCATCAAATACTTGATGGTGGGGAGAGCACCAACGATTCTCTTATCGGAGGTGATAACGCCGTCCTTCATAGGAACGTTGAAATCGCAACGGACAAATACTTTTTGACCGGCTTTGATTTCGATATCTTCAATCGACTTTTTGTTGTAGGTCATAGTTTTTCATTCCTTTCAAAATAATAAGAATTTTGCACATACATATATATCATACCACAAAGTGGAAAATTTATCAATAGGTTTTGTGAAATTTTTGAC
>JAZQKM010000053.1:0-22509 GCA_045542155.1 Eubacteriales bacterium | reverse complement strand
CACACCCTATGCTCTTTGTCAACCCCTTTTTCAAAAAACTTTTCTTCTTTTTGCGTTTTTCGCTCGACTTTTTTCGGGTAGAAAGGCAGATTTTGCATACCCGTTGATGTTTTTCTCTTGAAAACTCCTCAAAAATATGCTATAATGAACACACAATAAAACGCAGGGGGCAGGGAATGAACAAGGCTTTGGTTTTTGCAATTGAAGAGTTTTCGGTTTTTGATGGGCCCGGTATTCGCACCTCCGTGTTCATCAAGGGATGCCCTTTGCGTTGTGAGTGGTGTCACAATCCTGAGGGGCAGAGCTTTGGCAACGAGATTCTGCGCTCCCCCAACGGGTGCATAGAATGTGGTGCTTGCGAAGCGAACGCGATTTTTCAAAACGGAAAATTATCCTTTACCGAGGAGAGCATAAATGCTTGTCCGCAGGGGCTTTTGCGCTACTGTGCCACAGAATACACGCCACAGGTTCTTTGTGAAAAGCTGCAAAAGAATTTTCCCATTCTGAATGCATCGGGTGGCGGTGTCACCTTTTCGGGTGGCGAGCCTACAACAAATGCAGAATTCCTGCTCGAATGTCTTGCGCTTCTTGCGGGAAAGGTGCACCGTGCGGTGCAGACCTGTGGGTTTTGCGCGCCCGAAGTTTTTGAGGATGTGCTTGCAAATTGCGACTATATGCTCTTTGATGTCAAATTTGTAGATGATGCTCTGCATCAAAAATATACGGGTGTTTCAAACGTGAAAATTCTTGAAAATCTTCGCACGTTGGCGAAAAACGGCAAGGATTTTGTCATTCGCGTGCCGCTGATTCCTACGGTGAACGATACCGAAGAAAACATCCGCCAAACGGCAGAGCTCTTGCGCGACAACGGTATTTCCTACGTTGAGCTTTTGCCCTACAACAAGATGGCGGGGGCAAAATATAAGCTTGCAGGCATGGAGTACACCCCCTCGTTTGATGAGCGTGTTCCTGTGCAATTACGAACCGAAATTTTTGCCGCATACGGCATTACTGCCAAAAAAATTTAAGGAGAGAAAACCATGACGGAAAGGATAGAGAAAAAGCTAAAACTACTCAAAAGCGAAGCATACAAGCAGCACCGTCGCGAAATCGAAAACCCCGTGGTCGACTTTCCCGAGGGGACGAGTGATGTATACGTGCATCAATATTTGCTCAGATATATGCTTGCAGAAGAGAAGCCTACTTTATTCGAGGAAGACATTTTCGGCTTTAACAGAAGTCTTTCCAAATGCCCCGAGGGCAGATGTGGCGAGCGTTGGTTCAAGGGCTCAACGGGAAACATCACACCGGACTATGCATACGTTTTTTCGAGCGGCATGGATATGATTGCAGACCGCATCAAGGAAAAGCTTCAAGGTTGCAACGATGCCAAAAAGAAAGAGCTTTACGTTGCAATGCTCGACGGTGTACAGGCAAGTCTTGCCCTCTCCGATAGATACCGCGACTATGCAAAGGAGCAGGGTGCCACCAAGCTTTACGAGGCACTCTGTACGGTTCCGCACCGACCTGCTACAAGCTTTTATCAGGCTTGCGTGTTCTTGAAATTCCTTCAATTCACCTTGCGCTGCAATCGCAATTCTCACATCACGCTTGGTGGATTTGACAAGTATATGCTCCCGTATTTTGAAGCTGATCTTGCCCGCGGCATTGATGAAGAAGAGCTTTTTGAAACGCTCGAGGAGTTCTTTATCACGCTCAATTTCGATTCCGATACCTACTACGGCATACAAAAAGGCGACAACGGGTTGAGCATGGTGCTCGGTGGCAGAGATATGGATGGCAACGACCGCTACAACAAGCTTTCCGAAATGTGCATGAGGGCATCCATCGAGCTCTCTCTCATTGACCCCAAAATCAACCTACGTGTCGACAAAAACACCCCTCTTGAACGCTTGGAATTTGCCACAGAGCTTACCAAAAAGGGCTTGGGGTTTCCGCAATACTGCAATGATGACGTCGTTATTCCTGCGCTCATCAAATTCGGGTACGCCCCCGAAGATGCCTACGACTATACGGTGGCGGCTTGTTGGGAGTTCATCGTGCCCGGTAAGGCATACGATATCCCCAACTTTGGCGTGGTAAATTTCCCAATGGCAGTGTCGCAGGCTGTCAACGGGCACCTTGCAAATTGCAAAAGTTTTGAGGAGTTTCTTTCGGTAGCCAAGATGTGCATCGCACAAGAATGTGAAGCTTCGGTGCAGAAGATGATGGGGCAGGATTGGGGAATGTCTCCCTACTTTTCGGTATTTGTAGAGGATTGCATCGGGCGCGGTCTCGATGTCTCCCAAGGCGGTGCAATATACAACAACTTTGGCGCACACGGTGTAGGAATTGCGCCTGCGGCAGATGCCATTGCCGCGGTCAAAAAAGCAGTTTTTGATGACCAAAAATACACAACAAACGAATTGCTTTCGGCAATAAACGATAATTTTGAAGGGCACAGTGAGCTTCGCAATTATCTTTTGTCTTGCCCCAAAATGGGGAATAATGACGACTATGTTGACACTTATGCCGAAATGATGATGGATATCTTTGCCGAGGTGTTTGCCAAGTACAAAACACCGTACGGTGGCGTTTTTCGCCCCGGAACGGGTAGTGCAATGGAATATTTGCGCAAGGGTGCTGTGGTTGGCGCAACCGCCGATGGCAGATATGCGGGCACACCTTTTGGGTCAAGCTTTTCTCCCTCTCCCATAGCAAGGCTGAGCGGTCCTCTGTCCTGCATCCAATCCTTTACCAAGTACGACCTTGAGAAAGTGATGAACGGAGGCCCATTGACAATGGAAATACACGATACCGTTTTCAGGAATGAGGACGGCATCAAAAAAGTGGCGGCGCTTGTCAAGGCGTTTATCGATCTTGGCGGACATCAGCTGCAGCTCAATTCCATCAACCGAGACGTATTGCTTGATGCACAAAAGCACCCTGAAAATCACAAAAATTTGATTGTTAGAGTATGGGGCTGGAGTGGGTATTTTGTTGATCTTGATATAGGATATCAAAATCACATCATTAGCCGCACGGAATTTATGGCTTAGCAAGCGAATTGCCCTTCGGTGGCTGACCTGCAGTCATGCAAGTCAGCTGTCGGGGGCGTTTTTGTTTATGTTGGTCATTTTTGAGGCGCTTGATAACAAAAACAGTCTTGGTTTTGTTATATATCAGACAAATATTGCTATGCACGTGCCAAACAGATTGACAGCCGTTAGTTAATATGATATATTTTAAGTAAGATTTGTAATAAAAAATGTGAAATGTTTACAAATCGAACTCATGGAAATGAAACATGCAAAACGGAGGTAACTATGAAAATCGGTCAGATCGTACAAATTGTCATTATTGCAATTTTGATCACAGCGTTGGTTATCGGCAACGTTATTGTGTTTGAGCCCCAAATGGCATCTAACATTACGGGTCTTCAGGCACTCTTTGAGGAAGTTTTGAACTTCCATCCGTTTGCCGTTGACAGCAGCACGATTAACGAGGCAAGAAAAGGAGGCCAGGAGCTTTCCGAACAGATTATCAAAGAGGGAAGCGTTTTGGTAAAGAACAACGGTGTTCTGCCTCTCAGTCTTAACGAGGTTTCCGAGGTCAACGTATTTGGCCACGCAGCCATCGACTGGGTATATGGCGGCTCCGGCTCCGGTCAGGTTTTGCCTGAGAACAACAACCCCGCCGAGAACATTGACTTTTTGAAGGCTTTGGATGCGTACGGTGTTACCTATAACACAAGCCTTATCACCATGTATCGCAAATTTGCAGCACCCTTTGGTGATATCGGCTCTATCAACACCAACTTCGATGCATTTTACCGACTCGCCGAGCCCAACATCAACGATACCAACTATTACAGCACCGCACTTTTGAATGAAGCCAAGAGCTTTTCCAATACCGCGTTTGTTGTAATCGGTCGCCACGCGGGCGAGACCGAGGACCCGACAAGAGTTCAGTACAAGGTCAACACAAACCCCGCAATCGACACGAGCCGTCACTATCTTGAGATCTCTACCGAGGAAGAGGCAATGCTCAAGTACGTTGGCGAAAATTATGAGAACGTTATCGTTATCATCAACTCCACCAACACGATGGAGCTTGATTTTGTAGATACCATTCCCGGTATTGATGCCTGCCTTGTGGTTGGTGCTACGGGTACACGCGCCGCAAAGGCGATCCCCTCCGTTCTCTACGGTGAGGTCTCTCCCTCCGGCCGTTTTACCGACACCTATGCTTACGACATGGCAAGCAACATCAACTTCAAGCGCACAAGCGCAAAGGGCATCGGTCACTACACGGGTGCTTCCGATATGTACCCCACGGGTGCCGGTAGCAACGCGGGTGGAACAAGCCGCTCTGCTCCTGCATTTATCGATTACATCGAGGGCGTTTACCTTGGCTACAAGTGGTATGAGACCGCCGACGTTGAGGGCGTTTGGGATGATTATACAAGAGAGATCCTCGACGAGAACGACCAAAAGATTACCGTAAACGGCTACGAAAGCGTCGTTCAGTATCCTTTTGGCTTTGGACTTTCCTATACGACCTTTGAGTGGACGGTAGAGTCTCTTTCCATTCCCGAAGGCTCCGAGATCAACCGCGAGAGCGAAATCACCATCACGCTTTCTGTATCCAACACGGGATCCGTTGCGGGGCAGGATGTGGTAGAGGTTTATCTCACTCCCGAGTACAAGGACGGCGGCATTGAAAAGGCACACGTTAATTTGGTTGCCTTTGCAAAAACGAGTGTTATCAACCCCGGCGAAAAGCAAACCATCACCATTGCTGTTGACGTTGAAGATCTTGCTTGCTACGATGCATACGATCTCAACAATAACGGCAACAAGGGCTACGAGCTGGATGCTGGCTCCTATCAGCTCAAGCTGATGACCGACTCCCACAATATTAAGACCGTTGACTTTACGGGTGGCGCGTCCGACGTTCCCGGCGTCATTACATACAACGTAGCTACCACAATTAATTTCTTGATTGATAACGTAACCGGCAAGCCTGTAACCAACAAGTTCACGGGTGAGGACGCAATCGACGGCGTTAGCCTCGACGGCAGCGACAGCGGTCAGGATATCGGCTTTATCAGCCGTGTAGCATTTCCCGATCCTTATGAAATTTCGGATGTTGCAAACAGAGCAATGGCGGATAACGTAAAGGAATTCAACCAATACACCAAAGATCAAGCAAGCGCTTGGGACAACGCCTCAACCGATATCTTCGGTCACCCTGTTAACAATGAGGCTGTTGCTTGGGGGCAGAGTGCAGGCCGTGTAGAATACGACGGTGTTGTATATAACAAGAGCGGCAACGCATTGGTTTATACCAACGGTAAGCCCACCGAGCTTGGATTGCTCCTCGGTTCGGATTACAACCATCCTCTTTGGGATGTGATTTTGAGTCAAATTACCCTGAAAGAAGCCGTAGACCTTATCCACGCGGGTAACTTCGGTAACGCGGCAATTCCTTCTGTCGGTAAGCCCAAGCTCACCGACCACGACGGACCTTCTCAGGTGCGTTCTTTCAACGCAGGTGCACAACGCGGCACCGGCTTCCCCTGCACAACCGTTCTCGGCCAAACCTGGAATAAGTCTTTGGCTTACAGCTTTGGTATCAACTACGGTAAAGAAATGGGTATTCAAGGTATCGCAATGGACGGCACCTACGGCTTTGGTGCAAACCTGCACCGCAGCGCTTGGGGCGGTCGTAACTACGAGTATTTCTCCGAGGACGGCTTCCTTGCAGGCACAATGCTTGCCGAGCAGGTTCGCGGTCTTACCAACACGGGTAAGTATTGCTACCTCAAGCACCTCGTTCTTTACGAGACCGAGCACGAGCGCGATTCGATGTACACCTGGTGCACCGAGCAGGCTCTGCGTGAAATTTACCTCAAGCCCTTCAAAAAGGCTATTCAGGACGGCGGCTGTGTAGGCATTATGTCCTCCTACAACCGTATTGGTAACGTTTGGACGGGGGGTAGTGAAGCCCTCATTCAAGGCGTTATCCGCGATGAGCTCGGCTTCTGCGGCACAGTCGTTACCGACTACGTTGACTCTTGGTCTCGCGAATTTATGTCCATCGAGGATGCTGTTCGCGCAGGCGGCGACATCAACCTTGGTATGAGAACCAATGCACTTGATAGCGGCTTTGATGCGACCAACCGTATTCAAAACCAGGCAAAAGAGGTTTGCCACCATGTTTTGTATATGTTCCTGAGCCCCCTTTATGCAAACCATGAATACAACGAAAGTGACGACGTAGAGCAAATCACCGTAGGCGCGGTTATTGAGCCTTGGCTGTGGTGGAAGCTCGCGGTCATCGACCTCGATATTATCGTAGGCGTTATCTGCATTTACTGGTTATACTTTATCCTCCGCAAAGTAGTAATAACCCGTAAAAAGAGAAGAGAAGAAGACGGAAAAAGAGAAGAGAAGACGAAAAAAATTTTCTTGAAATGATTCAGAACGCAGAATAAATAAGCGTTACTTCTATCCCGGCTCTTCTAACAAAAGCAGTACAGTAAAACAAAACTACAAACACGGAGGAAAAGTAGAACATGAAAAGAAATATTGGAAAAATTATAGAAATAGCGATACTGATTGCGGGTATTTTGTTAACCGTAGCGGTTGTGGTTGCTATTCCGCTTAATTCTTATTACGAGCACAAAGCGTATAGGGAAAAACTCATAGAGTTGAGCAAGCCCGAGCCAAAGCCAGTGCTGGAATCTCTCACCGTTCAACTCAAAGAGGGCGTTACGTATTTCAACAACGGATTGGCGGAGCCTAAGGCTGATGACTTTATTGTGGCAGCAAACTATACGCTCGATGGCGCACCCTACTATACCGAAGAGGTTCCCGTAGGTAAGTTTGTTGTTTCTACCGCGCCCGGCTTTTATGCCGTTGGCGGAGATGTAAACATTAGCTACAAGGGTAAAACAGAGGTTTTTGTGGTTGAGCTTACCCCCATCAAAATCGAGGCGCTCAACGTTACCCAAAACCCCTACACCGTTAAATACCAAACAGGCACCACCTTTAACGCTCAAGGTTTGATTATCAGCGCTGTTTACAATGACGGCTCTGTTAAGGTTATTCCCGCAGACAAGTATGAGGTAGATACGCAAAAACAACTTACCACTGCCGACACTTCAATCTCTGTCGGTTATACCGAGGGCGGCCAAACCCAAACCGTAGCAGTTCCGATTGGTGTTGTAGACGTTTTGGATAACGGCGCTGTAACCAAACTGGTTTTAACAAGCGATGCCATCGTTCTGGCAGGCGACAAGCTCTCCAACACCCAAATGGAGCTCAACGCCGTTTATGAAAGCGGCAACAGATTGCCTCTTGACAGAGCAGAGTACGTGATTTCTGATGGCAATACGGTTGCGGCATTTGGCAAGGCATATACCGTTTCGGTATCTTACGCCGAAAACCCCGCGGTTTCCATTTCCACAGGTGTAATCGTTCGTTCTACCCTGCAAGGGGAGAGTGCTACCATAACCGGAGGCGTTCAAAAGGGCGAAACGGAATACACTGTTGTAGACGGCGTTATCACTTCTTTGAACAAGACCACAAGCTATGCAGGTGACTTTGTTAAGGCCGTTCTTGCCGGAAATGAAGGCTCCGTTACCTTTAAGTTGGTTTCCGAATCTACGGTTGTGAGCAATCTTGTTATGCGTTGTGCAAACAGCTACTGCTGCTATGCGAACGGTGTAGATGCTGCCGAAGGATACGTTATGAAGCCCTTGCAAATGAATACCGTTTTGGACCTGATTGTTAACGGTCAAGAAATTGCCATTCCCGACTCCGTGGTTCTCAAGGGTGCAGGCCCTCACGGCAGTTACGGCCCGCTTTACAACATCTATTACGAGGTTGCGTTTGAAGGCATCGAGCTCGAGCCCGGCGAGAACACCATTAAGATCAAATTCAAGCAAAGCACTGCAGGTGCTGCAAATGTCTGGGGACAGTCTCCCTCGACGCTCAATATCGACTGCATAACCATTGACAGTGTGGGCCACGAAATTCCCGATGACTTTGTTATCGAAAAAATCGCAATTTCGCCCAATTACTCTGTACAGGTAAATCAACGCTTTGACCGCGTTAAACCCACCGTTTATGCAGTTCTTGCAGACGGTACAAAAGTAAGAGTTTCTCAAGACCTGTTTGATTTCTCCGTTGCCGGTGGCGAGGAGGGTGCAACGCGCATCGCGTATGGCAAATATACGGTTACGGCAACCCTCAAATCCAATCCTGAGGTCACGGCAACCAGCAATATCGAATCTGTCGGTGTAAAGGTGCTCAAGGCAGATATCGTACAGGAAGGCGACAAGATTTATTACGTATTTAGCGGCACGCATTACGGATGCACCGCCGAGGATTTGCAATTCTTTGACGGAACGACAGTTTACGATTTGATTTGCGAGTTTACCGATACAACCTTCGCCTTCAAAATTGACGTTACCCTGTTAGCACCCGGTGTTATTGTTTACCCGCACCTCAAGGTTCGCGGAGCGAATTATTACAACGGCGGACAGAACGAAAACGGTGACATTGTCGGTGCCGATCTCGTGGCTCCTTATGACAAAGAAATCACCTTCAACGGTCAAATCTACAAGCTCGTCAGATCGTGGAGTATGCCCGCTCTTCAAATCTTTGCGGCAAACTAAACAAACAAAACCAAAGCCCACCTCGTTTTACGGGGTGGGCTTTGCCGGTGCAGGGCAGTGTTCAAAAATTTTATCTTGCATTCTGCAAGATAATATGATATAATATACGCAGATTTTCCCGCTTTGATACAAAAAGTATAGATACGGAGGTGCCACCATGAAAGCACACGAACAAATAAAGAAACTTTCCCTCGAGCAAAAAGCGGCGCTCTTGCAGGGCAAAACTGTTTGGACGACCTATTCCTTCGAGGATGCCGACATTCCCGAAATCTTCTTGTCAGACGGACCTCACGGGCTCCGCAAACAGGCGGGGGCGGCAGACCATCTCGGACTCAACGCCTCTGTCCCCGCAACCTGTTTCCCCACCGCCGCAGGCATGGCAAACTCTTGGAACCTTGCACTTGCCGAAGAGCTTGGCTGTGCGCTTGGTGAGGAGGCTGCAGCAAACAACGTACACGTAGTACTCGGCCCCGGACTCAACATCAAGCGCAGTCCTCTTTGCGGCCGCAACTTTGAATATTTCTCCGAGGATCCTTACCTTGCCGGCAAAATGGCGGCTGCTTACGTTAAGGGTATTCAAGCAAACGGTGTTGCCGCCTGCCCCAAGCATTTTGCCGTTAACTCGCAAGAGCTTCGCCGTATGGCAATGAACTCGGTTCTCGACGAGAGAACCTTTCGAGAAATTTACCTGACTGCATTTGAAATTGCCGTCAAAGAGGGTAAGGCAAAAACCATTATGTCCTCTTACAACATGATAAACGGCACATACGCTAACGAAAACGAGCATCTTTTAACCGATATTTTGCGTAACGAATGGGGCTTTGACGGCTTTGTTGTAACCGACTGGGGAGCTGATAACAACCACACCGACGGCGTCAGAGCGGGCTCTAACCTCGTTATGCCCGCACCCGGTGCGGATTGTGCGCTCGGTCTTATCCAAGACGTGAAGGACGGCAAAATTGACGAAAGTGTGCTTGATAAACGTCTTGCCGAGCTTCTCGGTGTCGTCAATTCCACCTTCGAAGCGGTTGCAAAAGCTCCCAAGAGCTTTGATGCAGATGCACACCACGCCATTGCGCGAAGATGTGCCAATGAGAGCATTGTGCTTTTGGATAACGACGGTATTCTTCCTCTGTCGGCCGATGCCAAGGTTGCCGTTATCGGCGATTTTGCAAAAACACCTCGCTACCAAGGCGCGGGTTCCTCGCAGGTCAACCCTACAAAGCTCGATAATCTCTACGATTGTCTTGTGGCGGCAGGCGTTGAAATTACAGCCTATGCACAGGGATTTGACCGTCGCAACCCCATTCCTTGCCAAAAGATGATTGCCGAGGCTACAGAGGTGGCAAAGAATGCCGAGACCGTTCTGCTTTGCGTCGGTCTTGACGAAATCCTCGAATCCGAGGGCATGGACCGCTTGCATATCGAATTGAGCAGCTCTCAACAGGCACTCATCAAGGCGGTTTGCGCGGCAAACAAAAATGTTGTTCTTGTTCTTTCGGGCGGAGCCCCCTTTGTTATGCCCGAGAGAGAAACCTATCGCGCTGCCATCCACGGTTACCTTGGCGGTCAGGCGGGAGCGGGTGCTATGGTTGATGCTCTCCTTGGTAAGATCAACCCCTCGGGTAAGCTCAACGAAAGCTGGCCTCATTCTCTTGAGGACGTTTCCTCGAGCCCTTATTTCCCGAGCAAAGAACGCACTGCCGAATACAGAGAGGGACTCTTTGTCGGCTACCGTTATTTTGAAAGCGCGGGTGTTCCCGTGCGCTATCCCTTCGGCTATGGCTTGAGCTATACCAACTTTACATACAGCGATATCGAAGTCACCCCCACCGATGTTAGCTTTACCGTTGCCAACACAGGTGACAGCGCAGGCGCCGAGGTTGCACAGCTCTACGTTTCCTGCAAGAACGGTAGCGTTTATCGCCCCCAAAAAGAGCTCAAGGGCTTCCAAAAGGTGTTCCTTGCGGCAGGCGAGAGCCAACGTGTCAGCATCGCATTTGACGATAAGACCTTCCGCTATTTTGATACAGAGGAGAACGCGTGGAGAGTGGAAGATGCCGACTATGACATCTGCATTGCAAGAAACGCAAGTGATGTTGCCCTTTCGGGAGTGCTTCACGTTGCGGGCAAAAAAGCAAAAGAAAACGCCCCCACGTGCTACAAAAACGCGGATATTAAGGCGGTTTCCGATGCCGACTTTGAAGCTTTGTTGGGCCACGCTATCCCCGATGGTAAATGGAACGGAGAGATTACCGAAAACGATGCTCTCTGCCAACTTTATTACGCCAAGGGCGCATTCGCTCGCTTCCTTTGCCGCGTTTTGACCTCGCTCAAAAACAAGGCTGAGGCTAAGGGAAAGCCAAATCTGAATATTCTGTTTATTTACAATATGCCTACCCGTGCAATCGCAAAATTTTCCAACGGAATGGTATCGAAGAAGATGACCGAGGACATTCTGTTTATGTTCAACGGCCACTTCTGGCGCGGCCTGGGCAGACTTGTTGTTGACTTCTTCAAAAATCTCGGCAATATTTCCAAGTTTAACAAATTTCTCAAGCAAGCAGAAAACAAGGAATAATTTGATAGGATTAAAGGAAACGATGAAATACGACTATCTTATCGTCGGTGCGGGGCTGTTTGGTGCTACTTTCGCTCAAAAGGCAAAGGAGGCGGGCAAACGTGTCCTCGTCATCGACAAACGCGCCCACGTGGGCGGAAATGTCTATACAGAGGACGTTGAAGGAATTCAGGTGCACAAATACGGCGCGCACATTTTCCACACAAACAACCGCCGCGTGTGGGAATATGTCAACCGCTTTGCCGAGTTCAACCGCTACACCAACTCGCCTATGGCGAACTATCGCGGCGAACTGTATTCCTTGCCCTTCAATATGCTCACCTTTAACAAAATGTGGGGCGTGGTCACGCCCGAGGAGGCAAAGGAAAAGATTGCAGAGCAGCGTCGCGCAAGCGGCATTGATGAGCCCAAAAACCTTGAGGAGCAAGCCATCAGCTTGGTTGGCACCGACATTTACGAAAAGCTCATTCGGGGATACACGCAAAAGCAATGGGGCAGACCTTGCACCGAGCTTCCATCGTTTATCATCAAGCGCCTGCCCGTTAGGTTTACTTATGACAACAACTATTTCAACGCGCTCTATCAAGGCATTCCCGTCGACGGTTACACCGCAATGGTTGAGAAAATGCTTGAGGGTATTGAGGTTCGTCTTGGCGTCGATTACCTTGAAAATCGCGACACGTATTGCGAAATTGCAGATAAAACCGTTTATACGGGCGCGATTGACGCTTATTTCGATTATTGCTACGGGCCATTGAGCTATCGAAGCATCCGCTTTGAGACCGAGGTGCTCGACACCGATAACTATCAGGGCAACGCGGTTATCAACTATACCGATGCCGAAACGCCCTACACGCGTATCATCGAGCATAAGCACTTTGTGTTCGGAACGCAACCCAAAACGGTCATCTCCCGTGAGTACAGTCAGGAGTGGACGCTCGGCATCGAGCCCTATTATCCCATCAACGACGATGCCAACAACGCGCTCTGCGATAGGTATCGGGCATTGGCAGAAAGGGAAGAAAAGGTTATTTTTGGCGGTCGCCTTGGGCAGTATCGCTACTACGATATGGACGCGGTCATTCTTTTTGCATTGGAAGCCGCAGAAAGTGAGCTTGTATGAGTCAAAAATTACTTACAGTAACAGTGCCTTGCTACAATTCCGAGGCCTATATGCGCGGCTGTATTGACAGTCTGCTTGTAGGCGGTGAGCGCGTGGAAATCATTATCATTGACGACGGCTCCACCGATGCTACGGGCACGATTGCCGATGAATACGCAGCGGCTTACCCGACCATCGTCAAGGTCATCCATCAAGAGAACGGTGGACACGGCGAGGGCATCAACCAAGGCGCAAAACACGCAACAGGTATCTATTTTAAGGTCGTTGACAGCGACGATAAGATGAGCGAGGATTTTCCCGCTTTTCTTGACGCGCTCGAGGAATGTGAGCGCGAGGGCGGTGTTGATTTGGCGGTCAGCAATTATTACTACGTTCACACCGACGGTGTTGGTGACCGTTCCATCGATTACTCCAGCGTTCTTCCCAAAAATCGCATTTTTGAATGGAAGGAGACCAAGCGTTTCCGTCTGCATCAAATGCTCACCATTCACTCCAGCACCTTCCGCACAACGCTTTTAAAGGCGTGGGACGAGCCTCTGCCACGTAAGGTGTTCTATGAGGATAACCTTATGATTTGCAAGAACTTGCCGCAGGTTAAGAGAATGTACTATTTTCCCCACGACCTCTATCGCTATTGGATAGGCAGACCCGACCAATCGGTGCAAGAGGCTGCCATCATTAAGAGATACACGCATCAGCTGCTCGTCAGCGAAAAGAGCTTTATTGCTTGCAACCTTGACAACATCACCGAGCCGATGCTCAAAAAGTATCTGCGCCACGAGCTGTTTATGCTCTTTGGCATCTCTATTATGTTTGCACGCCTGAACAGAAACGATGAGGCAGATGCTAAGCTTGAAGAAATGTGGGATAATTGCAAAAAGCACAACTACAAGTGGGGCAGACATTTCCGCCATCGCACACCGCTTGCCGTTATCTGTATGAGGGGAAAATTCGGCAGAGCTGTTGCTATTTTCTTCTACCGAATAGCGAATAAAATCGTCAGATTTAACTAAAAAAAGACAACCGCACACACGAAAACCGTGTGTGCGGTTGTTTGCTTTTTTGAGCTGTTTTTAGCATACGTTATGCGTTTTCTGCTGTTTTTGCCTCGTTTTTGGTGTCTTTAAAAACGATTTTGTTTACAAAGAAGAATACAACCATCGAAACACCGCCGTTGAGAATGGTGGTTACGATGTTGTAAAGCCATCCCGAAACAAATTGGCTTGCAACCGCAATCCAAATGCAGTTGATCGAGTTAACCACGCAGGTAACCAGGCAGAACGCCAACAGATACCACGCGCCTTGAATTAGGATGTTGCCGTTGCTGCGGTAGGTGTATTTTCTTTGCAAAAAGAAGTTGATGACTTCGCCGATGACCATTGCAATCATATAAGCGGTGAAGTAGGACACACCGCCTTGCTCTGCACCGTAGCCGATGATGTACCACTTGAACTCAATGCCAAAAAGGGTTAAATCAATTCCGGGAAAACCGAAATCCCGATTACCCATAAAGGCAAAAGCGGCAGGCAGGAAGGTCAAAATCAAGTATTTGAATATCGTTATCAAGTTGCTGATGATGATGAAAAATCCACCCTCGCGAACCCATACCGAAAGCTTGGGATGCTTTTCGGCAAAATTGTTCCAAATTTGCATAAGTTTTTGCATATTGCGCCTCCAATAAACGTTTGTAACTATATCATACCACAAAAAAGGCAAGAATGGAAGCCCCTTTTTGCATTTTTGTACGCAAATGATGGCAAAACCGATAATATTGTGCCCAAAGAGCATGTTTTTACATTGTTTTGTCCGTTTTTTCTTTGCGAAATATGAAAAGCGCATCGTTTCGTCTTGTTGCATGCTGTAAAAAAGTGTAAGAAAGACCAAAATCTGTTCGCGTGCGCGCGTGCAGATGTGTACGAAGTGTAAATAAAACGAAAAAAAATGCGTAAATTTGCTTCTTTTTGAGAAATTGGAAGGGAAAACCATTGACAAGCATCTCATTATGTGCTATAATAGGTTCACAAAACACCGTCCACAATCATCTTTCATATTCTATTATAGCGATAGATGGGTTGGGAGCGGTGTATTTTTTTTTTAAAAGCACGAAATTAAAAAGAAGGGCAACCCCGAAGACGGAAAGAGCCGCAAGGGAAACGCCCTCCGGGAGGAAAAAATGTTACTTGAAGTTAGCAACCTTTACAAGAAGTACCACAAGAGAGCCAACTACGCCATCGAGGATATCAACATTGTTGGTAACCCCGGTGAAATCGTTGGTGTGCTCGGCCACAACGGTGCAGGTAAATCCACCACCATTAAGTGCATTACCGGCATGCACCCTTATGAGCACGGTACTATCACCATTGCAGGTCACGATTTGATGACCGAGTCCATCGAGGCAAAGCAGAATTTCGGCTATGTCAGCGATGAGTATACGCTTTTTGAGAAAATGACAGGCTATGAGTTTGTTAACTTTATGGCTGACATTTATCAGGTTAAATCGTCTGACAGAAAAGCAAGAATTCAAAAGTTCCAAGAGATGCTTGCTTTGGGCGATTCCATCTACAAGCCGATTTCTTCCTACTCTCACGGTATGAAGCAAAAGGTTTCGTTTATGGGCGCGCTTATTCACAACCCCAAGGTGTTCATTCTTGACGAGCCTATGGTAGGTCTCGACCCTCACACCGCAAACCAAGTCAGACGTTTCTTCTATGAGCACAGCAGAAGCGGCAACCTCGTTATTTTCTCTTCTCACAACCTTGACACCGTTGAGAAGGTTTGCGATAGAGTTTACATCATTGACCAAGGCAGGATTTTGCAGGAGCTCGATATGGCCGCATTTAAGAGAACCGGTTGCAGTCTTGAAAACTACTTCTTGTTGATTACGCAAAGGGTGGCAAAGGTATGAGAAACTTCCGAACACTATTCAAATATGAGCGCCGAATGCTATTTCCGGGTTCGCGCGGCAAGCGGTTCGACCTTTTCGGCGCGGTTACATCTCTCCTCTTTACGCTTGCAATCGCCGGCATTTTTGGCTTGCTGGTTTACTCCATTGCCGACGGCTATCTCGACATAAAGATTAACAAAATAAGTGACCCGATCGCAAGAGCCCACGAGCTCCTCAACGCGGTCTATACCATTATCATGGTGGCGCTTGGCATTATGTGCCTTGAAAAAATGCGCAGCACACTTGCAAGAAACTCGGATATCCCGATCTTTTTGCGTCTGCCCGTTAAGAACAGCACCATCTTCCGTGCAAAGTTCACAGCTCTCCTGCTCTGGACTTACGTTGCGGCATTCATGTTGATCGTTCCCGTAAACGCCATCTTCTATTTTGTGCTTGGTGCAGGAAATGAATTCCTCGTCAACACAGTTATCGTTTACTTGCTGCTCCCGATGATATCCTTTCTTTTGGCAACACTCTTGATTTTGCCTTACATGATCATCATCAAATTCTTGAGCACAAGATATTTCCTGTCCTTCCTGTCTCTGTCCATTCTCGTTGTCGGCGCCTTCTTCGTTTACTCGGGCGTCCTCGACGTTTTGCGCGGACTGTTTGAAACGGGCTCCATCAAATTCCTGTTTACCAACGAATTTGTGGATGTTTTGATGGGTGCGAAGGTATATACCTATCCCGCAAACGCACTCGCATCTCTCCTGCTTGGCATTGATATGCAGAAGTCTATCCTCATTTCCGTGGGCTTTGCCGTAGCAGCACTGTTGTTCACGTTCCTGATTACCGGTGCGCTCTACCGTCTGGTTCTTTACAGAAACCGCGATGGCAGAAAGAGCCGCTCGAGATTCACCTTCGGCTTTAAACGCGGGGTGACCTCCAGCTTGCTGAGAAAGGAATTCGTTACGGTTTACCGTGAGCCCAAATACCTCTTCTCTTATTTTGCAATTGCGTTTGCAATGCCGTTTATGATCTACTGCTGCTACACGCTGTTTGAGACCTTGATCTTTAACGCGCTCGGCCGCGGCTTTGAGTTCTCCCTGGCACTCCTGGTCGTTTTGGTATTCGGTATTTTGACCAACACCTTCTGTGCGACCAACATCACCAGAGACGGCAAATCCGCCCTCAAGGCAAAATCCTTCCCCGTAAAAGCATCTAAGCTTTTGTTCTCCAAGGTGCTTTTCTGCAGCATTATCAGCTCGCTTTCCGTTTTGGGAAGTGTGGCAATGCTTTACTTCACCGTTGGCATGACGCCCCTCAACGCAGCTATTACCTGTGTTATCGGTTTGGTATTCTCTTTCTCGCAAATTCTCATCGCGACCAGAACCGACCTCAACTGTGCCGTTGTTGACGCATCCCCCGAGGAAGTTGCAAGAACCAGTGACAGAACCATTGCAAAGGTCGTATCCATTGGTTTATTCTTTGCGGTCATTATTGGTTTGGTAACCTTCTTTGCTT
Source organism: Eubacteriales bacterium (assembly GCA_045542155.1). GTDB lineage: Bacteria > Bacillota > Clostridia > Oscillospirales > CAG-272 > UMGS1865. The sequence goes on along the minus strand of JAZQKM010000053.1, from coordinate 5,711 downwards.
CGGTATTTGCAGGAACAGCTCCCGCGTTCCTGAAAGGATTTGAAGTAAAAGAAGTATACGTTTACTTCATTCCTGCGATCATTGCACTGATCTATTTTGGTGCAAGTCTCGTTTATTACCTTGTAAACATCGAAAAGGCGTTTTCCAAGCTCACCAAATAATAGCTGCACCCACACAAAGGAATGCACCAAAATTTTAAGGAGGCCCTTATATGGCAAAAAAATTGATATTGCTTTTGCTTATTATTCCGATCGTTGTTATGATCCTTCTCTTTGCTGCTACGCAAACGCTTAGCAACCTTGTTGAGGTTCCCGTAACAGGAATTGAGATCATTGGAACAGATGAGTTCGTCTACCTTGACGTAGATAAAGAAGAAAGCTACACGCTTGAATACACAGTTTATCCCACAACCGCAAAGAACAAGGATATTTCGGTAAGTGCCGAGGCGTTTAACGAGCGTCCGGTTCCCGAATTCGACTTTGCAGTTGAAGACGGCAAGGTTACCATCACCCCCAAGTCGGCAGGTGCTGCAAGAGTTGTTCTCACAACTGTTAGCGGCGGCTTTAGAGATAGCATCATTGTTTATGCCGACTCCACCAAATTAAAGGGAATTGAGTCCACTATCACCAGCTCCGAAATTTACGTTGGTCATAACGCTGCAATTCTCACCACCTTCCTTCCCGAAAACCCCTCCAACACGCTGCTTGAATACGTATCCAGCGACCCTGACGTTGCAGAGGTAAACTCCAACGGTGTTATTTTCGGCCGCAAGAAGGGAACAGCTACCATTACGATCATTTCCCAATACGATAGAAGCATTACCGACACCGTTACCATCACCGTATCGAACATGGACGAAATGGACCTTGGTATTTTCGGCGGTCAAATGTCCACCTTCCTCGGTAAGGGAAGTGTTCCCGTTTCCATCAAGTCCGACGATGCGATCGCGCTTGAAAATCTCTCTTACAGAATTCTCGATGAAAGCGGCAACGCCATTCCCGAAACGGTTATTGCGGCTGCGTTCAACATCAACGGCACAACGGTAACCCTTGATTATGAATTCAAGGATGCCGACTATGTTGGAACCATTACAATTGAAATCACTTTTACTCACGAAGATACCGTCATTACCAAGTCCTGCGATATTTCCAAGATGCTGGAGATCGAAATTTCCTTCGACGTTGAAGGCGTGTTCGGTGTTTTTGCAGGCATGACGTCACTTGTTCCTCACACCTTAACTCCCGTGGATGCTGAGGTTTCCTATCAAGTAGCGACGTCCAACGATAATATTACCGCAACCGTAAATAACAACGGTGACGTTGTTATCACCGCTCAAAAGGCGGGTATCACAGAAATTACCCTGACCGCAACAAACGTTGCATATCCCGATCAGGTTAAAACAACCAAGGCAACTATTGCCGTTCGTCCCAGAAATATGACGGTTACCGAGGCTGCAAAAGAATACGGCATTGAAAAGATCTTTACCATTGGCGGTTATGAATACACTACCACCGGCAATCTGGTGGCATCCGCTCTTGGCGAAAAGGCCTTCACCCTCCACTTCAAAACACCCACCGAGGCAGGTGCAGGCTTTATTGAAAACATTACTTGGCATTCTTCCACCCCTGAGGTGACAATTGACAAGAACGGTGTTATCTCCTTTGCAAACGATACGTTCGTAGGCGAGGTTCAGTTCTGGGCATCCTTCAATTATGGTGGCATTGAAGAGAAAACTTCTACTTACACCATTCGCTGTGTAGCAAACGGCATCAACGTTTACAGCTATGTTGACCTTTACAGAGCAACCAAGGCAACCGAACACCAGATCGTTCTCCACAACGATATCAAGAATGACTTTGGTTACATCAACGGCGAGGTCATCTACACCGAGATCGACACCACCTACGATAAGACCTATTACAGAAACGACCCCGAAGCAGGCGAGGCAAAGGTCAAGATCCTGCTTGAGTTCAGAAACGACCTCTACGGCAACGGCCACATCATCAACGCGCACAACGTTACCTATAAGATCACCAAGACCGAAGAAAACGGCGTCATTAAGAGAACCTTGGATCCCAATGCACTCTTCAAGGGCCCGCTCAACTTTGTTATGATGCGCGAGGATAACGGCGCAACCATCAGTGTTAAGGCACAGGATAACATCTGCTTTGCTCTGTATGAAGGCGTTACCATCAGCAACGTCGAGCTTCGCGGCTGTGACCTCGAAGGCGACGAGGATGGCAACCAAGACCTTGTTGACCTTGACTACATCGGTACCACCGTTGAAGTGCTTGGCGACAACGTTAACGTTGCATACTCCAGAATTACCAACGGACGTACTGTTCTGCGCGCATTCGGCGATATTGAGGACAGTACCAAAAAGATCCACCTCAACATCACCAACTCGGTTCTCTCCGGTGCCCGTGAGTTCATTATGAGAATCGGCTCCAACCGCTTTGTTGACGGTGTTGACGATAACATTTCTCCCAACCTGCCCGGCGACACCAAGGGCGAATACAACAATAAGAAGGAATACCACACCTTCACCGACGAGCAAAAGAAGGCATACGATGAAAAGTATATCAACACCTTTGTAACCGTCAAGAACTCCGTATTCAAGGATACCGGTATCTTCGCTATCGGTATGGATTCTCACTTTGCAGGCGCGGCACTCCACAACGGTCGCGGTCTTGGTGCTGTGAACCCGAACTTTGAAAAGTATCTCGGCAAGTGGTATGACCTTGCAAAGACCTCTTACGGTGCAAAGCTGTACTTTGAGGGTGAGGTTGAGCTTTACAACTGGAAAGACCTTGAAGACATCGACAGCTCCACGCTGATCAAGATCGAGGGCGTAAGTGCCTTTGATATGGAGCTCAACCTTAAGGGAATGGTTGAGTTGGCTTCTCAAAAAGAAGTTTACAAGAACATTTTGACACCCCACAAGGAAAAACAATACGTCCACGCAGGTATCGCGTTCTTTGGCGGTGGCAAGAACTACTCCATCTTTGATTCCGAGCAGGAGATCTCTCTTGGTCGCTACGAGGTTTCTCTCGATATTGTAAACCAAACCATTCTTAAGATCGCTGCAGGTAACGAAGACTTCTACTTCTTCATCTACGATAAGACCTCTCCCTTCACTCCTCAAATGCAGGAAGAGAAGCTCGCTGACAAATCGGCTTACGAATGTATTTATAAAAAATAACACCAATTTTTAGTCCAAAAACTCTCAATAACACCTAAACCCAATTCAAAATTTTTTCAAGAAGAAAACAAACGAGTCCACCGTTTATAATTCTTCATCTGCCATTTCCCTTAAAGGAGGAAATCATGGAAAGAGAAATGAAAAGAGAAATTATAACAAGAATAATCGTTTGGATCGTCACCGTTGCCATCCTTATTGCAGGTGCCTTCGGTGTGAAAAAACTTATCGACAACAACAATCAACAACAAGAAGAAGGTATCAGCTGTGTGTTGAACACCGAAGACTTTGATGGGATTGTTGCTTATGGCGATACAATTGATCTGAGCCTTATTAAAATCACAAAGACCGAAAACGGAGTATCTACCGATATTCCGGTCGATGCCTCTATGGTAACCACCCCCGTCGATACGACGAGGGTGGGAGCCTCCATGCTCAAGCTGAGCTATGAGGGCCAAGAGTTTTCCGTTCCGGTTACCGTAAAGTATAAGGTGCAGTTCGCAACCGATGACGGATTGTTTGAGACCATCTACACTCTGAGCTCTTCCGAGCTCGACGAGATCGAAGCCCCCAAAAAGGAAGGCTACACGTTCTCGGGCTGGTCAAAGGAAATTCCCGACATCCTTTTCGAAAACATGTACCTCGTTGCAAATTACGAGGCGATCATCCCCTCGCTTCCCACAATCGAGGCGACCTATGGGGATAAGCTTGCCGATATCAAGCTTCCCGACAACGCAGCAGGCGCTTGGAAGCTCGATCATGCCGAGGGCACCGTTGGTGACGCAGGCAGAAGAACCTTTGACGTAAGCTTTATCGAAAAAGAGACCAACGAGGTCCTCAAAACGGCAAAGCTGATCGTTAACGTAGCAAGACGTGCAGTCAAGATCGACGTTTTTGCCGACTTTACTTACAATGGCAAGCGTCAAGAGCCCACCTATATAACGGATATCGACGTAAAGATCGCCGCTTGGTGGGACGGTAACAAGAACTATACCGATGCAGGCGAATATAGCTACCACTTTGAAGTTGACGATTCCAACTACGTTGGCGAAGCAAAGGGAACCTATGTCATCAAGCCCGCGGTCGTTACCGTTGAAATTAAAGATGCACAAATTTTTGCAAACGAAGCACTTCCCAAAATCGAATATCAGATTTCCGGTCTCGAGGGTATGAGCCAAGAGCAGCTCGCAGAGTTTGTTGGCCTTACCATCGTTTATCCGCAAAGTGTTGTCGTTGGTGAGCATAAGATCACCGCAAAGGCATCCAACCCCAGCATTCAGCTCGAGGTAAAGGATGGCACACTTAAGGTTATTCAAGCAACGCTTGAGGGCATTGGTGATCCCGTTCTGCTCTCCAAGACTGCTACCTACGAGGATCTGATCGGCTCCATCGGCTTTGAGATGCACCCCAACGGCAAGTGGATCTGGGAGACTCCCGATGCAGCGGTAGGCACGGTAGGCAAGCAAAAGCACACCGCTATCTTTGTTCCTTCCAACAGTGCATACGAGCAGATCAAATGTGAAGTTGAAATCACGGTTATTCCCAAGCCGATGGTTATCGAGGTTGTTGGCAATACCACCTTTGATTATGACGGCACAGACCATAACCTGTCCGTTATCGTCAAGGATGAAGCAGGCACCCTCTACGATACCCTCGAGGTACTTGGCAATGACCTCTGCCAAAAGGCAGGTACATATACCATCACCTTGACGCTTGCAGATTCCAACTATTCTGCAACCAAGGTAGTCACCTTAACCATCAATAAGGTTAACCCCGAAACCGACTTTACCCAAGTCTTTACAGCAGTTTGGTCCGCAACGCTCAAGCTTTCGGACGTTAAGCTGCCCGCAGGATATGCTTGGGCAAATCCCGATAAGAGAATCGAAACTGCAGGAACCGAATCCTATGCAGTAATCTTCACCCCCGCCGATACCGACAACTATAACACAGTAACGGGCGAATTCAAGCTCGAAGTCGCAAAGGCAACGGCGAAGATCAACAACGTAGAGGATAGCTATTCTTTCACCTATAACGGTTCCGCGTTCACGCTGGACCGTGTCACCCGTCCTCACGAAGAAAGCACGCTCGAGTTTGCATACTTCAAGGATGGAAAGCCCGTAGCATCTATGATAGAGGCGGGCGTTTACACGGTTAAGATCACACTCCCCGAAAGTAAAAACTACAAGCTGGCAGAGGCAACAACAACTGTTACCATCAACCCTGCAACAAACACCGACAATGTAAACACATCTCAAACGGCTACATATGGAGACTTGGCACAAAGCGTAATCAAGCTTCCGGAAAGCACGATAGGTACCTGGAGCATTAAGGGTGCAGACGAAAACACCACAGTAGGTAACTTTGGTGAGAACAAGTTTATCTTGCTGTTCATTCCCGCAACGCAAAACTACAGTACCAGAGAGGTAGAAATTACCGTAACTGTAGCCAAGAAGCAGATCAACCCGCCCGCAATCTCGGCAGAGAAGCGCGAGCAGGTTTACACAGGTCAAAC
>JAZQKM010000052.1:0-13853 GCA_045542155.1 Eubacteriales bacterium | reverse complement strand
CCTCTTCCTCAGGCTTTGCCCCCTCATCGGCAAGAAGCTTTGCCGCGCGGGAAGCGTATGCTTCGTAAACACTAAGCTGAACGGTCAAGTCGTTCTTGAGCTTTGCATCCTTAACCTTTGGCATAAGGTTGAGAATAGAATCGCTTGCCATTTTTACGTTTTTATAGATCGCTTGCAAAAGCATTGCGGTCTCTTTTGTACGAACTGCTTGTGACATATCGTGTCACTCCTTTCACAAAATACTGTGTAAATCAAAAAGAGATACGACGTTAGTGTGCGTCGTATCTCTTTTTTTATGCAAGCAAGTGTGCCGTCACGAGTTTGTGAGGTGTTGCCTTCAATTATGCAAGTGTAATGTCAACCTCGGTCTCGGTGGGAGCAACGTCGGTATCAAACGCTTGTACGGGCATACCTGCAACCATCTTCTTCACAAGACCGGTCTTTACCAGCTCTTCGGTGCTCCAATAAGGAACGGTGTAGTCGGTGGGCTCGAAATCCTTAACCTCGGGCAGAGCAAGGTTTTCTTGGCAGATCTTATCGATGAGCTCAAGCGCATACTTCAGCTTGCGAGGACCCTTAACCTTGATAAGAACGGGAACGTTCTCGTACTTCTTCTTTCCGGACATATCCTCAAAGTTGTATGTACTCTCTTCGAGCGTTGCGGGATCGAGTGCGAGATAGAGATACAAGGTCTTAGACTTTGCATTTATCTTTGCAATGTAATTTCTGCCCTTGTTGAAGGACTCATTGCCCCAGCTGATGCGTCCCTTAACGCCCTTGTAGGACAAAAGCTTATTCTTAATTTCGGAGTAGTATGCCTGAACGTCACCTTGAGATTGAACAAGGCGAGACATAAAGCTGCGACGGTAGCGAGTAACGATTTGAACAAGGCCTTCCTTTTCCTGCTCTTGCAGTGCGGCATATTCTTCGGGCTTTTCCATAGCATCGAAGAACTCCAAACCTGCGGTGCTAAAGCCGAAAGATTCTTCTTCTTCATCATCCTCACCTACTGCCTCTTCGGTAACGGGAGCGATAACCTCAACTGCGGGCTCTTCTACGGGTGCTTCGGGAGCCTCTTCCACTACTTCCTCTACGGGCTCTTCTACGATTTCTTCTACAACCTCTTCGCAAGCCTCTTCTTTCTCGGCAACCTCTTTGTTAGCCCATGCACGGTCAATTACCTGTGCCAATGCAGGAACAAAATCGCCTGCCAAAAGAATACCGGAACAAATGCCCATGCCAACACCGGCACCGGCACTCTTTACCTTTGCAAGGTCAAGTCCGTTTTTTGCAACCTTGGTAGCAAGGTTTTTGAAAAGCTTTGCACCTGCCACAGATGTTGCTACTGCATCAGCTGCCAAAAGCGCGGATAAAAGAATATCCTTTTTGTTGTCGTTCGTACTCATAATATGCCCGTTCCTTCCTCACGTCCCTAAAGGCGTGAATAAAATTATCCAATTACATTATACATTCTTTTTGGAAATTTGTAAATAGGTTTTTGATTTTTTTATTATGTTTTTTTCAAAAACTTTGAATTTTTTTATTTTGTCTGCAATTTTTGCTTGCGAACGTCGGTTCCGTAGAACGGAATCACCTGAAATTCACCCGTAAGACGGCTGGAGATGCGATCGCTGTAAAGCTTGCGCAACTCCCCTGGAGTCAGATTGGTACTGATGATTGTCGGCTTTTGCAGGTTGAGACGTGTATTGATAACGTGATAAAGGCAAGAAAGCGTAAACTGATTGACCACCTCTGTTCCGAGGTCATCAATAATCAAAAGGTCGCACTCGGTGTAAGCAGAGGTATCGTCGGTGGTAGCTGCTGCCACACCGTTGCCAAAACGGCGGCTTTCAAAATCTGAAATCATACCTACGGCACTGTTGTAGAACACGTCGTAGCCGCGCTCGGTCACCACGCGCGCAATGGCGGTGGAAAGATGCGTTTTGCCAAGTCCCGTACCGCCCAAAAAGAGCAGACTTTCGGGAATGGGCTTCCCTGCCTCGATGGAAAAGTTTTCGGCATAACGGCGAAGATAACGGTAGTTATCTTCCATTACACGATATGCATCGGGCGAGGAACGATAGTACTCGCAAGAGAAATTTTGAAAGGTTTGTTTTTGCATCAATGCGCCCAATCCCGAGGAGTACATTCCTGCCTCAACAAGGCGTGCACGCATACAAGAACACATTTTAATGCCTACGTAGCCTGTATCGCGGCAAGCGGTACATTCATATTGGGGATCGCTGTAATCGGCAGGATAACCGCGGCTTACCAACAGTGCGGCACGTGCGCGGGTGACGCGCTCGTTTTCGGCACGCAGCTCGGCAATTTTTTCTTCGGTGTTCTCGGATGCGAGAGCCGCTTTCATAATGCGCAAACCGAACTGTGAGAGTCGACGGTCCATTTCATACAGCTCGGGAATGGCTGCATAAAGCTCGTCGCGACGGGCATCGGCTGCCTCTTGAGCCGCAAATGCCTTGGTTTCGTATTCGGCGCGAATGCGCTTAAAGTTTTCTTTATTGTATCCCATAAAATACTCCTCATTCGCGGCTGCGCTCGCGGAAACCGCGTTGCAATGCAGCCTCAAAGAAATCGTCTGTATCAAAGCTGTTACCCAACTCTTTTTGGTTGGTGTTACCCTCTCGTTTTTCACGCTCGGCAGTCATTCCCGCTTCAATCTCCGAAGCAGTCTTCCATCCATTGGCATTCCATTTTTCGAGAATCGCGTTTGTATAGGGCAAAGAGGGCTCGCCCGTTGCGTTGACCGTAATTTCGTAAGCCATACGCACGATGCTGATATCGTATCCAAAGGATACCCAAGCGGCAAGCATTTTGCTTTCCTTGCTCGTCAGAGCACGGCTCTTCATGCCAAACAGGGTGCGAATCTCTCCCTCAAAGGTATACATAGCCTCAAGCGTGCAGATTTCGGATTCCATTGTTTCAACGTCGTTGATACCTTTATCTACAAGCGAATATGCATATTTTTCGACAGCAAGCAAACTTTTCTTGCCAATTTTTTTAGAATGTGCCAAAAGAAGCAGAATGCACTCCTCATTCATACCAAGATACTCAAGCATCCCGATTATAATATTGACATCGCTAGGATTAAACATCTTCCCCCAAATTTGTTGTGCTTCATCCATAAGAACACGAACACTTGCACGTGACTCAAGAATATTAGCAATTTCGGTAGAGGTATAATTGGGAAGCTCGTCGGCACGTTGCAGCTTCTTTTTTGCGGGAGCCTCGACTGTCGCCGCCATTGCGGGAACCGCATCCCCTGCCTCGCCCAAAAGACCGCAGCTGCACCAAAAAGCAACTGCCTCGCGTGCGGTAGCGACATCACAGCCCGCAAGCTTTGCCAACTGCTTATACTTGGAGACCAAGGTAAGGTCGGATGCCAACCACAAAAGAGTGCGAAGCTGCTCGGGCGTTGCCGTATCCAAATGCGAAAGAACAGATGCAGGCAAGACCAAAACCTCTTGTTGAAAATTCAGCTTCATCATCTTACTCCTTTGTGCGCTTTTTATCTTTTTCGCCCTTGCGACGGCAGAGCTCGTAATTTAGACTCATCAAAGAGTCGCCAAGATGTACGTTTTCTACAACGGCACTCTTGGGCAGATGGGAAAGCTCTTTTCCCGTAAAATTCCAAAAGCCCTCAACGCCAAGAGAAAGCAGACGTGCGGATTCTTCTTCAGTCTTTTCCTTTGGCAAAGTGAGAACCGCCATATCGACGGGATGATTTTGACAGAACTCCTCAAGCTCGCACATATCGTAAACCTTAACGCCGCCAAACTCTTTGCCAATCAGTTCGGGGTCAACGTCAAAAAGGGCGATGATATCAATCCCGCGTTTTTCAAACATCGTGGAACGCACCAAAGCACGGCCAAGGTCGCCCGCGCCCACGATGATTGCTTGAAGCCCCATACTTACACCAAGCAAATCGGAAATTTTAGAATACAAATAGCTCACGTTGTAGCCGTAGCCCTGCTGACCAAATCCACCAAAGCAGTTCAAGTCCTGACGGATTTGCGATGCGGTTACCTGCATACGGGCAGAAAGCTCGCCCGAGCTGATGCGTGTTTTGCCCTCGCGCAAAAGCTCACGCAAATAACGGAAATAGCGCGGCAAGCGGCGAATAACAGCAGACGAAACAAACGGACGGTCGATTCTCTCCTGCTTTTTTTCTGCATTTACATCTTTCTCGATCTCTGTCATAATAAAGTCCCTTCCCTGCCCCAAAGAGCAGCTGCTATATGGCGTTTTTTGCTGATTTGTTCATTATGACCAATTCTGTCGCATACGGTCATAGCGTGTCGAATATACACGAAAAAAGTTTTCCACAATGGATTTTTTTACCAGTTTCCAACAATTTCCACATACTTTTCCACAATTTTGGGCGTTATTTCTGCTTTTTGGCGATTTTTATATAACCTCCTAAAACAATCCATAGCCCTTATCACAACTGCCCACAGCCTGTGGAAAACTCCTGTGGGAAAGTGGAAAACTCAATTTTTTTGAAAAATTCGTTCAAAGTGACGAAATTGGTTTTTCGGCAATTTTTGATTCTTTTTTAGAGCCCGTCGTCGGCTGCCGAAGCATTGAGCGAGGTGTCGGCAATAATTCCTTTTTGGTAGGCATAATAGCCTGCCGCCGCAATCATTGCGGCGTTGTCACCGCACAAATTTCGCTCGGGCATACAGAGGTGGATGCCACGTTTTTTACACATGTTTTCAAGAGCCGCGCGCAGGTGTGAGTTCGCCGCAACACCGCCCGCAAGAACGAGTGTTTTCATTCCGCTCCGCTCCAGAGCAAGCTCTGCTTTTTGCACAATGGCTTTTACAATCTTATCAGTGTAAGCCGCCGCAACGTTTGCCGCATGAACAGTCTCACCCTTTTGTGCCATGCTGTTTAAATAGTTGAGCGTTGCTGTTTTGATGCCGCTAAAGGAGAAATCCAACGTATCCCCCGCAAGCGCGGGAGACGGCAGCGTGATGGCTTTTGCATCACCCTCGTAAGCAAGCTTATCCAATGCCGCACCGCCCGGGTACGGAAGACCGATAACACGACCAATCTTATCGAAAGCCTCGCCTGCGGCATCATCGCGCGTTCCGCCAATCTCTACAAGAGAGGTCTCTTCGTCCACACGATAAAACGCGGTATGTCCGCCCGAAACCACAAGTGCCAAATAGGGGGGCTTCAATTCGGGGTTGGAAAGATATGCTGCGGCAACGTGACCGTGAATATGGTTGACTGCAACAAGCGGTATTTTGTTGGCATACGCCAAGGATTTTGCAAAATTTACGCCTACCAAAAGAGCACCGATGAGCCCCGGGAATGCCGTGACTGCAATGGCATCGATTTCTGAAAGGCTAACACCTGCTTCTTCGAGTGCTTGATAGGTAATACCCGAAATAGCCTCGATATGTGCGCGGCTTGCAATCTCCGGCACAACGCCTCCATAGACGCGATGCACCTCTATTTGCGAAGCGACAATGTTTGAGCGGATGGCACGTATGCCCTCCCCCATTTCTACCACAGAGGCCGAGGTCTCGTCGCAGGAGCTTTCAATTCCCAAGATATACATAGAATTTGTCCTCAAATCAATTTTTTGTGCCGCTAAGCTGCAAGCACATAACGTAGGCATCTTCGGTGGGATGCTTGTAGAATCCACGGCGAATGCCCATTTTCACAAAGCCGTAACGCTCGTAAAGAGCGATGGCGGGAATGTTGGAAACACGCACCTCAAGCGAGAGCTGTTCACATCCGCGATAGCGTGCCTCTGCAATCAAGTGTTCCAAAATAGCCGCCCCCATTCCATTTCTGCGAGCATCGGGATGTGTGGCAATGTTTGTAATCTGCCCCTCGTCGGGTGCCCACACAACACCGCCGTATGCCATTGCACGCCCTTCGGAGAAACAAACGGCTCCGTATGCCCCATCACTCACGAGAAGTGCCAACGCCTTCTCGCTCCAAGGGTCTGCAAAACAAACGGCTTCTAATTCCGCTACCGCGGACAGATGCGCGGCGGTTAATTTTTCAACAGTCATTTTGTTCTCCAAGAAAACCGTTATTCCGCTTCCGGAGTTACGTAAGGAAGCAAGCTGTTTTCAATCCTGTAGCAATTACCGGTAGACATATCGCACAGAATTTCTTTGCCAAAATTATAGCTAACAACATCACGCATGTTACCGTCGTACATTTCCTGTCCAAGCTCATAAGGAACGCCGGGATAAAGGTCAATCATATGACCGTTGACATCCTTGCTCACAAACTCGGTAACGATTACGTCCTCATTAAACACACCGTATTTCAGTTCAAAGTAAATGCCCTTGTAAGCACCTTCACCCATAAATCGCAGGTCGTACCAGGTACTGTTTTCCACATAAATACCAATGGTGTTAAGGGCTACATGGACACCTGATTTGTGAAGCTTCTTAAGCGCAAGAATCTCATCGGCTTCGGTAACGTTGCCGTCATTTGAGGATACCTGCGTATCATAAATGCCCACACGAACGCAAGGCAGGTCATAAAGCTCGGGGAGCTCTGCTCCGGATGCGCAATAAACGCGATAGTCGTTGCTGGCAAGATAAATCTCAGGGTCAATGCCCTCAATTTCGTAAAGCAAAATGTCTGCACCGCCCTCGGAAACCTTAATTCTTGCATAAGCCTCGCTATTTGAGGGCTTGCAAAAGTAGTTGGGGGCCGCAGGATAGTAGGTAACGTCGGTTTGGGGATTGCGAAAACCGCCATTCTCACTCTTTAACGTCGGCGTTTTGCAGGACGTCAAAAGGCAGGAAAGGACAAGAACAACGCACAAAAGCGCTATATGGAACGTTCTCTTCATAAAGCCCTCACTCAATATCCAAATACGCCGCTGAGCGAGTCGTCATTCTCGATCCAATCATTGACGTCAATGACGCGGAAATTCTCTTTGTCATCACGAATAACAACAGTAGAAATGCCCGCATTGATAACCTGACGCTTGCACATCATGCAAGAGGAAGTGCCGGGCTCAAGCTCCCCGGTTTTTGCATTGACGCTTACCATATACAAAGTAGCACCAAGCATTTGATCACGAGAAGCGGCAATAATGGCATTGGCCTCGGCGTGGACAGAGCGGCAAAGCTCATATCTCTCACCGCGCGGAATGTTCAATTTATCTCTCATACAGCTACCAACGTCGGAGCAGTTTTTGCGTCCTCTGGGAGCGCCGTTGTATCCCGTGGAAATGATGGAATCGTTCTTAACAATAATCGCACCGTACATCTTGCGCAAGCAAGTGGAACGCTCTGCAACAGTTTGTGCAATATCCAAATAATAGTTGTGTTTGCTAACTCTGTTCATACGGTAATCCTTTCTACAAAAAACAGTATGCCAATTTACATATACATAGTTAATTATATATCAAAAGGAAGAGAAAATCAAGACTATTGTGTGAACTTTTTGTAGGAATGTGGGATTTTCTCTTGTCGAATTGGAAATATCCCAAAAAGTATTGACTTACGCTTTTGCATGTGCTATAATGGAAGTATCAACAAAAGGAGGAAACAGATATGTTTTTTATGTGTGAATTAAAAAGACTGCGCAACCTCAAAGACACTTTACTCGCACGTTTCCGTTGTGAGAAGATTATTGCTACCCTTCCCGATCAGCTCGAACCCCGCATTGAAGCTTGCGAAGAGCTCGCTGCCCTGAAAGCTGCAGAAGAAAATTTAGAAAATGAAAAGAAGATTGATGCCGAGAACAAGAAGAAGAGAATCCGTAAGGCAACTTGGACTGCATTCTTTATCTCTCTCATCGTCTCTGCCGTTGTTGCCATTTTGATCGGTCTTAACGCACTCCCCACTGCGCTCATCATTATTGACGGAACCGCAATTCTCACGCTGATCATACATCTGATTGCAAAATCGAGCATTAAGAAGAGCCGCCCGAAGAACGCAGACGAGATTGCCGCATGCGAAGAAGAGTTGGCATTTGCAACCGAGGCATTTGAACTTGCAAAGATTTTGATTGAAGCAGAACTGCAAGAAGAAATTGAACGCTACGAAAATCTGCTCAAAAAGATCAATAAACTCATCGCGAACAACACCGTTGTTCACGATTGCGACAAGGATTATAACACCGTTTGCCAAATTATCTGGTGCTTCGAACACAAATATGCTCGTAGCGTTAAAGATGCAAAGCAATGGATCGCTCGTGCCAACCACAGCAAATACGTACGCGAAAGACTTGATCAACTCACCCTCGCCCCCCAAGACGAAGAGGACATCAACCTCGATGCAACCGAGGGAAACGACTATTCCGAAGAGATTCCTGAAATCACCGAAGTTGAGGCTTAAACAAACAAATAAAAAGAGAACCGCCGCAGCGGTTCTCTTTTTTGTGTCTATCTAACACCAAAATCCCCTTTTTTTTGAAAAACACTTGACTTTTACGCATAACTGTGCTACAATGAAGATGCCAAACAAACCGAATATTACAGACCTTGGGTGTATTTTTCTTTTAGCGATAGGTATACCTTTTTTGAGGTATACTTTTTCTTGTTCGAATTTGATAAAATGCAAATTCCAAACAGGAGAGAGTATACTTTAAAGTGATATACCCAATCTGTACCCGGTTTGTTTGGCGACGACCGGAATTTGCGTTTTTGTGCGCTGACTTCGGTCGGCGCACTTTTTATTTTATAGCGCAAATTTTAGAAAAGAGAGGAAAATGTTATGTCTAACAACACCCCGATGAAAACCGAAGAACAGATCAAAGCCGAAATTGCAGAACAGGTAAAACAGAACATTACAAAATTCAATAGTGAAAATCCAAGGCTTTGCAAGAAAAACAAAAAAATTTACCAAAAGTTGAAAGAAATCTCACCGGATGAAATTGTTTTGTTTCATTTGCCATCTGTACTTAAAGTCAAAGATCTTGAATTTGAACTCCTACGCTCCTATAACTATGTTGATCGAGAGGGATATATAAAGAGCAGTGAATACACGAACAAACCTATGACATTTACGACCTCAATGTTGGGAATTACAAAGCCTATTTTTATTATCCGTCTTCCGGAAAAACATCTCAAAAGGGATGAATATTTTTGTAATCATCTCATTCATGGTGCCTATTGTATCCATAATGACTTTACTGATGACGGTCTGTACGAAGACATAAAAGAAGCATTTGAGAAAGCTTACAGATACCATAACCAAGCACGGCTTACGATAGATCCTGAAAAAACAAATAGAATTATATGTTCAAAGTGGAATATATTAGGTACTGAACCAGTTACTCTAGAATGTCCTCAAACTCTCATAACGTGGGAAGTAGACCCCAGCACTAGAATAATACTTGGAAAATATGATAATAGCGAAGATGAGATTATGCTTTATAACACTAGAGGATGGTTGATAGGCGCCTCCTACTCCACCTCCAACTCCCCTTTCAATTGGCACGGCAAAGAACTTCGATTCAAATTTTTAGGTAAGTGATATTTTTACATCATTCGTAGATTATAGCGTAATTTTCGCAAATGGATACACGCGAGGACAAACCATAACATTTCAGCAAAGACGCGAGGACGGTCGTTGACCCTCCTGAGGTCTTTGGTGGAAACAGGGGGACTCGAACCCTCGACCTCACGGATGTGAACCGTACGCTCTGACCAACTGAGCTATGCTTCCCTATTCTTTTTGCGTCCTTATTATAGCACATAACACACGGATTTGCAAGATGTTTCCTCAAAAAAGCAAGAACTTTTCTTTGCTTTTTTAGCAGAAATTTCACGTTTTTTGCATACGTGTGTGCGTTTTTTAACAACATATTGCGTTTAGCGCACTTTTTTCAATAGCTTAAAAAGCATACCCGCCTGTCAAATGGGTGGGTATGATTTTAGGAAAATATGATGAAATTGCAACCTTTTATTTTTCTTCTTGTTTTATAACAGATTCGCATTGAGAAAATTTCGGTACTTCACAAACTCACGATTGTTCGGTATGGTTTGAAGAACAAAAGCAATTCGTCCGGTCAGAGAAAGAATATATCCTCTTTTATCCGATATACCAAGCTTGTTCAAATGTTCATCCAGCCCGAACTTTTGAATGTAGTACATCTCTTGGCGAATGTTCTTTTTATATTCTTTTGTAATATTCAACTTCTCATTTACGACAATTCCCGTTACCGTTTGGCGTTTGGATGCGGGAACAACTACTGTTTTGCGATTTTTCAAAAACAGCCCAAGCCCATAAAGCTCGTTCTTCACAAAGGAGATCACTTCCCTCTCGTCAAAATCTCCCGAAAAGGTCATGTCGTCGCAATACCTTGTATATGCTATATTTTTTGTAGCGCAAAAAGCACCAACTTTTTCATCAAAATCATACATTATAATATTGGTAATGGCCGGTGATGTGGGCGCACCTTGCGGAAGCGACTCCTTGTAATAACAAAGCATCGTTAAAAGGACGCGAATGGGTTCGGCAAATTTTTCTTCGCAAAAAACGATATTCTTAACCTGAGAATAAAGAATATGATCAAAAAAGCCCTCAATGTCAAGCTTCAAAATCTTTTCCTTTCCAATATGCGGTTGCGCATTCTGCTGAACGCTGCCCCCAACTTTATATGCCTTTGCATAATTTGAAACGGGAAATTGCGTCAAAATATTATCTGCTATTGATTTTTGTACTCTTTTCAAAATCAAATCGGGAACGGAGAGCTTTCGTTTGCTTCCGTCACTCTTTGGAATGAGGACGTTGTGATAATGCTTTTCGAGATTGTTGCTAAGTCCGTAAAGTGTCTTTGCCGAAAAGCCCAAATCTTGCTCAATAGAAGCAAGCTCTTTGTAAACGATCATATAGCGACTCCTTTCCCGATGATTAGAACAACACCAATTTGTATGGCAAAACGCGCAGACGTAGTACTACAAGGCGAGGATTTCCGAAGCCTTGTATCACTTCGTCGAGCATTTCGACTGAGCGAAACAAGACCGTGCAAAAGTCCCGAAGTGCTCGCGCGTCGGGAAAAACTTTTGCAGGGCTTGCGCAGCGAATACGATAGCCATAGGTGAAAAGATGACGACTCGCCATCCCTTTCGAAAAAATCGAAATACACTGTTGTTCTGCTTTTATTGTATCATATCTTTATCCTTTTTACAAGTACAGATAACAAAAAACTTATTTCGGGATAAAAAGTTGAAGCAGAGATAAAAACATCTGTTACAATCCACGCTTGGTTGACAAACACTTTCTTGTTATTTTCCTCGTTCCGTGGAATTTTTGTTTCCAAATGGTTTGTTTACTACACCGCCAAAGTGTGTTATAATGATGACGTAAACAAGAAAACCGAAAGGAGATTTGATTATGTCACTTGGACAAAACATTAGGAATTTTCGAAAAGAAAAAGGTTATACTCAACGAGAACTCGCCGAGTTGATTGGCGTATCTGTGCAAGCCATTTCAAAATGGGAAACAGATACGGGCGCACCTGATATATCATTGGTGGTTCCGTTGGCTACGGCCTTGGAAATTTCAACAGATGCCCTCTTTAGCTATGAGCTTTCTGTAAACCCCGAGGATTTTGAAGAATTGCGCAATGATTATGGTAAGCAAGACGTTTTCCGCTCGCCAAGAGCTTCTACAAAAAACTACAAAACGCTGTGTGCTTACTTCTCCGCCCATCCGCAAAACTCCGAAGCCGCTTCATTGTGCCTCAAAAGCCTCGTGGATATGATTGCCGCAGGAAAGACACAAGGCAAAGGAAAAAGCGAATTGCTTGCCGAATGTGAAAGATATGCAAACTGCGTTTTCAAATACGAAACCGACGCAGATACCGTTTTTAGAAATCTTTTTGTCCTTGCACGTGGATATTCCGTACTTGGCGAAGAGGAAAAAGCAAACGAAATACTTGCCAAAATCCCCGTAACCTTTGGCGACCGCCTGTATTGGGAAGCTGAAATTGCACAAGCCAACAAAGACTACGAAACCGCTATGCAAAAATGTAGATCCAGCTTCGCTCTGAAGGCAAGATACGTTTCAAGATGTATCCGTATGGCAGGGGAAATCTGCGAGGCACGGGATAGTGAAAACGGCGTGAAAAACCGCATGGAGTACGAGGAATATATGTTGCGTTTAATCAACGCTTTCCTTTCGGGTGGAGATTATCTGCCTTGCCGCCAAATCTTCCAAAAACACGTTTTGCTCTGCGGAATGGTGAAAAAATATACGAAATTAAACCGCTTTGATCTTGCTCTTGAAAGAGCCGAGATGCTATTTGCAGGCAGAGCCGAGTTTTTGGCGTTTCTTGACAATCAAGACGGAAAATATTCATTGCTGTTTGAAAACAACGATTCCGTAGAATATCAAATGCACACAAAGCATCAACTCGATTGCTACGTAAACGACACGGCGGACTTTTTGAAAAAGCGCACGGAGTATGAAACCGATGCAAGGGTTAAAGAACTGCTTCAAAAATACAATTTAATATAAAAAACGCTACCTGCTATAATGCACTGTAATTCTCCCCCTCGGGGGGAATTTTGATTATTTTTGCTTTTGTTTATCTTCTCGGATTTTACTTTTACGCTTGACAAATTCATGTGTTTGTGTTATACTATACCAAATTCCACAAAATGACTGTAATCATAATCGTCTTGTCTGGCGGCAAGAAGCCAACAAAGTGCGGCGTAAAGAAGTTCTCTGCTTTGTCGGACTTGTATGGTCATCCCAAAGTCTGTGGCGCTTTTTATTTATTTGAAAGGAGAAAAAGCCATGTCTTCCAACCAAGAAAAAATCCTGCAAAAGTATGGTGACGGCACTAAGGAGAACCGCCGTGCCGAAAAATCCCGCTCGGGCGCTTTGGAATTCCGTTATACCAAGCAGCATTTGGAGGGCTTTATAAAAAAGACCGATCGTGTGTTGGAGGTTGGTTGCGCTACTGGATATTATGGTATGTACTATGCAAATAAATGCCGAGAATACGTGGGCATTGATATTGTACCCAGTCAAATTGAAATTTTCCAAAGCAAGATCAACGAGGCGGAGCTGACTAACGTTTCCTGCCGTGTGGGAGACGCCACGGATCTGTCAAAAATCCCTGATAGGAGCTTTGATGTAGTACTATGTCTAGGCCCTATCTACCATCTCCCCCCCGCCGAACAAAATAAGACGCTGGCTGAATGCAGTCGAGTGTGCCGTGACGGTGGTGTGGTAGCAATCGCTTACTTGAACAGTGTAGGAGAATATGCTGGGTGCTGTGTTCACGACGAGTGGCGAACACACTACCCCAACGAACGTGCTAATGAGTTGGTGCTAAAGCAATTCGTGGATGATGTTCACGAGGGCGTATTCTTTTTTACTATGCCCGAACGCATCGAGAATGACGCTAAGCGCCATGGCTTGACAAAGATCAAAAACTTGGGAACTCATTTTACAACTATGATGTCGGTGGTCAACAATATGACCGATGAGCAGTTTGCTCTATTGGAACCGCTGTACAATCAAATGGTCTCTTATGAAAGCTGTACGGGCATGAGCAATCACGCTTTGCTGATCTGCCGCAAAGAATCGAAATAATCGTAAGTGTGCTAACTGTTTTTTTGTAAACTCGAG
This sequence comes from Eubacteriales bacterium, assembly GCA_045542155.1. Lineage (GTDB taxonomy): Bacteria > Bacillota > Clostridia > Oscillospirales > CAG-272 > UMGS1865. The sequence continues at coordinate 261 of JAZQKM010000052.1, read as the reverse complement.
TTGACACGACGTTCCCCGTCTGTTTGTCTTCTTCTAACCAATAAGTTTTAGACTGACATCTCCGACAGAAAGAGACATTTTTATACTACTCTTTTGTTTTGTCAATGTAATACTTTCAATCATCGTGGGTTTATGATAAATTGGTATACTAAAATAGCGACGAGATTATCCTCGTCGCTATTTTAATATACCAAATTCTTTACTATGACACAATTTGTTGTCTCAACAGAATCTTACCCCTCAGGGATGCGCGGGGGATGT
>JAZQKM010000051.1:0-13996 GCA_045542155.1 Eubacteriales bacterium | reverse complement strand
TTTTACTGATCGCTCATGCTGCTGCCGGCATCTATTCCTCTACTCTCAAATACAGCAAAAAGATTACTTATCTCGTATGGGGCACTTGGGTAGTCCTTCAAACAGGACTTCTGTTCTTCACGGAATTTGTGCTGACAAATTTGCCATTGCAGTTCTTCGTGGGATTTGTTCTATCCCTCATCGGTCAGTACGTAATCTTCTTCGTGACCACAAAAGGAAAGCTTACGCAAAGAATTTTTACCATGCTGACCTATTCAATCTTCTTCTGCATTGCGATGTCACTCGTTACTATGGTGAAAGGCACGTTTAGCGAGTTGCCTTGGGCACTTACCTCGCTCATCCAAGCGGTTCTGCTTTCGGCTATCGTTATCTATTTTCTTCGCTACGTTTGCACCCTTTGTCAGACGGCATCAAAGAACATTACAACGGGTTGGGCGCCTTTGATATTCGTGAACATTGTCTTTATCATTACCATAATACTGTCCTCGGTATTCCCGGTAAGGCTTACAAGTTTTAACGATCCTGCGGTTATTACATTCGTATTTTTAAGCATTTCGATCATGGCGGTGTATCCCGTTATTTTCTCAAGCATTAACCATATGTCCGAAGCTGCTGAAAAAAGAGAGATCGAAACACAAAACAAGCTGCTTGTAGCGCAGATCGAAGCAGAAACTGCACAGCTTGCGGCGGACAGTCAATCAAGACACGATAGACGTCACCACAACTTCATTATGCTTGGCTTGGCGAAAAACGGAGATTATGAAAGTCTTAAAGAATATCTTGAGAGTCTCGTAGATGACGATAACAAGGTGTGGGGCGAAACAAGATACTGTGAGAATACCACGATAAATATGATTTTGACCATGTATAAAAGACGGGCAAAAGAAAACGGTATCTCCGTAAAGATCTCCGCCAAAGCAAGCAATAACCTTGCCGTGCCCCCGCAGGATCTCGTGATTGTGATTGCCAATCTCTTTGAAAATGCGATCAATGCGACCGCAAAATTAAAAGGTAAAGGCAGAAATATTGATATTCAAATTAAAGACAGCCCCGAACGGTTGCTTATTAAGATAGACAATCCGTGCAGGGCAAATCTGAGCTTTGATGAAACGCTCTACGGCATTGGTATTCGCTCGGTGATCACCACCACGACCAAGTACGAAGGTATGTACGATTTCACCGCCGAGGACGGTGTGTTTTCCTCCAAAATCATCCTGAATTTGAGATAAAAATTACAATCTACGCCAAATCAGATACATTCTACGACAAACTCCCCACATCGGGGAGTTTTTTTGTTATACTCCCAAGGAGGAAAATAGGTTCTATTTTCAAGGTAAAAACTTGGATTGCTTGCGTAAAGGAGGCACTTAGTTTTGAAGGAAAAGAAGTATACACCGGATGGATATCTGATCGTATCGGAAATGGATACTTGTCCGTTGTGGGAAAAGGACACGATTCCTTGCCGTTGTGGATGGAACAACCTTTGTTTTTTCTGTCGGTTTACTGATTTCCGCACAGAGAAAACCATAAGACGTGCCGAAGAAATGCCTCGAGGCGAACCACTGCATAGCGTTTGTCGCAACGAGAAAAACAAAAAATCCGCTTCGGATACGGACTAAAGCGGCAAATTGGAACAATCGTTCCTCAATTAAACAAACCCTACACAAAAAAATAAGTAAAAATATTGGAGGTACACTACAATGACCATTGAAAAGAATTTGAACGGAGCCGAACTGAACGTAAAGGTGATCGGCAGACTTGACACCACGACCGCTCCCCAGCTTGAAGCTGAATTCAAGGGGAACATTAACGGAGTAGAAAAGCTCGTGCTTGATTTTGCGGAGCTTGAGTATCTTTCTTCCGCAGGACTTCGCGTAATTCTTGCCGCGCAGAAGGTAATGAACAAGCAGGGCGAGATGATTATCAAGAACGTAAATGATACGATCAACGAAATTTTTGAGGTAACAGGATTTATTGATATCCTTACAATTGAATAATTATGAGGAATAAGCTTTTGAACATATCATCGCTCTTGATTGTAGCGATACTGCTCGTAACAACGTTTAGCGCTTGTAGCTCCTATGATGAAGATTACGCCATTTACGACTTGTGGGTTGCAGGTGTTAAGGTAACAACGAGAAACAGGGCGGATATACTCGGTGACGGAACGGTTAGCTATGTTGGCGATGGTAAGTCAGGTACACTTACTCTGAACGGTACAAATATCGCAGAATGCTCCGATACGGAGATGGAAGCGTTTATTGTTTCAACCATTGATAATCTGACTCTCAACCTTGTTGGCGAGAACAAGATCGGCATGGGCGAAAAAGCCCCCGTAAACGGCATTTCCGCATACGATTTTACCATCAAAGGTGAAGGTAGCCTTGCCGTTGGAGCAAGAGCAAGCTGTATCAAAGCCGACACGCTTACGGTTGAATCCGGCAAGATCGATACTTACATCAAAACTGCCGAGGACGAGATTGCAAGCTTTATTGGTGTTGGTCTTTGGGCGCAAGAGCTTTTGACAATTAACAGCGGTGATATCAAAGTTCATTATGCGCCGGAATTTACTGCTTTATCTTACGGTTTGTACTGTGTAAAAGACCTTACGATAAACGGTGGCAGTATTGAAATCAAACAAGAAGATGCCGCAGCCTTGGGAGTTGGTATCATATCATCGGAAAAACTGACTATTGCTGGCGGTAATATTACTGTTTACGGCAACGACGATGCAATGAACGCCAATACCTTTGCTATGACAGGCGGTACTGTAAACGCAAGTGCAGTTGATCTGTTTTTGGCAGGCTTTGATCCCGAAACGGGAGAATTTGTGTTTGGCTCTGACGGTGTTTGCCGACTTGTCAATAAAGCAGAGTTCTCGGGCGGTTCGCTTACACTCGTAGCCCTTGAACGTATGAATCCCGACGTTCCCACCTTCTTCTCCAAAGACCTTGCGACCCACGGAATGAAGGTAAGCGGAGGTGACAGTGCCGATGCTCTTACAGAGAAGGATACTTCCACCTACACGTATACCGACACCTGCATCCGCATTGAGAAGGAGGCAAACTGATATGAGCAAGACCAAGAAAAGAATATCAGCATCCTTCCAAAAGTGGCTCTTCCTTATCGTCGCTATTGCGTTTGTAATCACCCTCGTATTCCTGTGGGGATATCAGACCAAGCTCTTTACTGATAGCGCAGAGAGCCTTCTTGATACGTATATTAAGGATGTAAAACAGGATATCGCAGACACATCGGATAAAAACCTTTTGGTTATCACCCATGCGGTTGCGACTGAGCTGAACGGCACAGGGGAAATAAGCAACGAGCTTCTTGCCGAGGTGCTCGATAAATATAACGTAAGCGAGATCAACTACGTAAACGCAAGCGGTATAATCTACGCAAGCTCAAACCAAAGCTTTGTCGGCTTCAATATGTCAACAAACGGTCAGCAACCGGCAGAGTTTATGGCTCTGCTCGGCGCACTCACAGAGTACGTGCAAGACTATCAGCCCATCGCCTATGACAGCGATATCTACCGTAAGTACGCAGGCGTATCACTTGCAAGAGGTGGCTTTGTCCAAGTCGGCTACGACGAAGAAGCCTATTATGAGGCAATGGGAACTGCCGTGACCGAGGTAGTTAAAAATCGCCACGTTGGTGAGGACGGATTCCTCATTGTTACCGACAGCGAATGGAACATCGTCAGCGACCGTTCTAATAATAGTGGTCAGCCCATTACCATCGTAACGGCAATGACACAGAACTTTGCCGAGATCGAAAACAAAGAGATGTTTGAGGAAGGCATCTACATAGGCAAAGAGGTGGAAAAGGACGGAGAAACCGTCACTGAGTACCGCTTTGAGCGCGCGTTCTGTATGTTCGACGAAAACGAAGGATTCAAGATCATCGCCGTTTATCCGCACAGCGAGGCAATGGTTTCCCGTGACGTATCGCTCAAGGTGTTCACCGTGCTTCAGATCGTGATCTTCGGCGCACTCTTCGTCTTGATTTATTTCCTTGTGCGTAAGCTCGTTGTAAAGAATATTCACAAGGTAAACACCTCACTCTCCGCTATTACCGAGGGCAAGCTCGACACCGTGGTGGATGTTCGTTCCCACGTGGAGTTTGACTCACTCTCGAACGATATCAACGCAACGGTCGATACCTTGAAGCGTTACATCAAGGAAGCGGAGGAACGCATAGATGCAGAGCTTGCCTTTGCAAAAGCGATTCAGCATTCCGCATTGCCGAGCGTTTTCCCACCCTATCCAAATAGAAAAGAATTTGAAATCTACGCCACGATGCACACGGCAAAAGAGGTCGGCGGCGACTTCTATGATTTCTATTTCATTGACGATGACAACCTTGCATTCTTGATGGCAGACGTATCCGGCAAGGGTATCCCTGCGGCAATGTTTATGATGCAATCCAAGACCATCATAAAGAGCTGTGCCGAGTCGGGCATGAGCGTTGAGCAGGTGTTCACCGTTGCAAATGAAAAGCTCTGCGAAGGTAACGATGCAGGTATGTTCGTTACCGCTTGGATGGGTATTCTGAACGTAAAGACCGGCAAGGTACTCTTTGCCAACGCAGGTCACAATCCCCCCCTTGTAAAGCACGCAGACGGTACATACGAATACCTCAAAACCCGTGCAGGCTTTGTGCTTGCAGGTATGGAGGGTGTTCGCTACCGCAAGAATGAGTTGGAGCTTGCACCCGGTGATGCGATTTATCTCTACACCGACGGTGTTACCGAAGCGACCGATCTGAACACAGAGCTTTACGGAGAAGATCGCCTGCATACCGTTCTTGAAAAATATAAGGATGCAGCACCGCAGGTAATTTGTGATGAGGTCAAGCGTGATGTAGATGCCTTTGTTGGAGAAGCACCGCAGTTTGATGATATTACAATGCTTGCTCTGAAATACAACGGACAGGAGGATGCACAGTGAAAGAATTGACGGTAGAAGCGAAGATTGAAAATATTGAAGCAGTAACGGACTTTGTAAACGAGCAGCTTGAAGCTCTTGATTGCCCGATGAAAGCGCAGATGCAGATTGATATTGCCATCGACGAGCTTTTCGGCAATATCGCACACTATGCGTACAATCCCGAAATCGGTAAGGCGACCGTTCGAGTAGAAGTTATCGAAGATCCTCTTGCGGTTACTATTGCTTTTATTGATAACGGTGTACCTTATGATCCCCTTGCAAAAGCCGATCCCGACACAACGCTTTCCGCAGAAGAAAGAGAGATCGGCGGCTTAGGTATTTATATGGTGAAGAAGTCTATGGATGATATCACTTATGAATATAAAGACGGACAAAACATCCTGACAATCAAGAAAAAAATATAAGTAAGGATTAGGTGAACGCTATGAACGATCAATTATTTAGAAAAAAGAGTGTGGACAAGGTGTCCTCGCCCGAACAATTAAATGAATACATACGAGTAGCAAACCCCGGTGTTTGGATGGTGCTTGCGGCAATCGTGATTCTGCTTGCAGGTGTAGTCGTTTGGGGCTGCATCGGACACCTTGACACCACGCTTGATACCGCTGTTGTTTGTGAGAACGGTGAGGCTGTGATATACGTAAACGAAGCCGATGTGGAGAAAATTGCGGTCGGAATGACCGTTCGTGTAGACGATAATGAATACACGGTAAGCGAGATTTCCGCAGAGCCGAGCCGTGTTGACGGCACGATGTCCGAATATGCGATTCACGCAAGCGGACTTACCGTAGGCGAATGGGTATATGTCGTAAAGGTAAACGGCGACTTTACCGACGGCGTACAGAAAGCTGAGATCGTTATCGAGAGTATCTCTCCCATTTCATTTATCTTGAACTGAGGTGAAGAATATGGGAAAGACCAAAGACAAAATAAAAACACCCATCACCAAGGGTGTTGCTAAGGTTCCCGTTGTAATGCAGATGGAGGCACTTGAATGTGGTGCGGCATCGCTTACGATGATCTTGGCGTATTACGGAAAATGGATACCGCTTGAGCAGGTACGCGCGGATTGCGGCGTTTCCCGTGACGGCTCTAACGCCAAAAACGTACTCAAAGCGGCACGAAGCTACGGTCTTACCGCTAAGGGATATCGCTATGAGCCGGACGAGCTGAAAAAGAACGGAAAATTCCCCTGTATCATTCATTGGAACTTCAATCACTTTGTGGTGCTTGACGGTTTCAAAGGAAACAAGGCGGTGCTGAACGATCCTGCAAAAGGAACGTATAGCGTACCGATGGAAACCTTCGACAATTCCTTTACGGGCATTTGTCTGATGTTTGAGCCCGGCGATTCCTTTGAACCCGGCGGTAAGCCCAAGAGCATGCTTGCTTTTGCCAAGGAAAAGATGAAGGGCGCAGGTGTTGCCGTGGCGTTTACTATCATAACTACGGTAATCACCTCGCTAATCGGTATCATCAACCCCGCTTTTTCACGAATTTTCATCGACCGATTGCTCACAGGACAGAACCCAGAATGGTTTATGCCGTTTATTTGGGCGTTGACCGCACTTTCGGCTATACAAATCATAATCTCCTTCATTGAGGCGATATTTGAAGCACGTATCAGCGCAAAGATCGACGCGGTAGGAAGCACTACGTTTATGTGGAAGGTGCTTCGTATGCCGATGGAATTCTTTTCGCAGAGAATGGCAGGCGACATTCAACAGCGCAAGGGCTCTAACGCTTCGGTAGCAGAAACGCTTGTAGATACCTTCGCCCCCCTCGTAATCGAGACTGGGATGATGGTGTTCTACCTTGTGGTTATGATCCGTTACAGCCTCCTTCTGACACTCGTTGGAATCGCATCCATACTCATCAATATATTTATGTCCCGTATCATCTCGAAAAAGCGCGTGAACATCACCCGTGTTTCTATGCGTGACTCGGGTAAACTCGCAGGCGCGACCGTGGCAGGCATCGAAATGATCGAAACCATCAAGGCAAGCGGTGCGGAAAACGGCTTCTTTGAGAAATGGGCAGGCTATCAGGCAAGCGTGAACACACAGACGGTCAAGGTCGCCAAGCTGAATCAGTATCTCGGTATGATCCCGTCCCTCGTATCTACGCTGACAAACACCGCCGTGCTGATCATCGGTGTGTATCTGACGATGGAGGGCAGCTTCACCGTTGGTATGGTGATGGCGTTCCAAGGCTTCCTCGGATCGTTTATCGCGCCTGCCGGGCAGCTTATCTCCGCAGGTCAGACCTTGCAAGAAATGCGTGCCGAAATGGAGCGAATTGAGGACGTTATGAAATATCCCACCGACGTCCTTTGTGAGCAGGCATCTGACGAAGGTGAGGATACGGAGTTCGACAAGCTCTCGGGTAACGTTGAAATGCGAAACGTGACCTTTGGCTACTCCCGTCTTGGAGACCCGCTGATTCGTGATTTCAACCTCACCTTGCGCCCCGGCAGCCGCGTTGCCTTTGTCGGTACTTCGGGATGCGGAAAGTCCACTCTTTCCAAGCTCATTTCGGGACTTTATCAGCCGTGGAGTGGAGAAATTCTCTTTGACGGCAAGCCAATGACAAAGATAGACCGAAGCGTGTTTACAGGATCGCTTGCGGTCGTTGACCAAGATATTATTCTTTTCGAGGACACGATTGCCAACAACATCAAAATGTGGGATAGCTCCATCGAGGACTTTGAAATGATTATGGCGGCGAGGGACGCACAGCTCCACGAGGACATTATGCAGCGTGACGGCGGCTATAATTACAAGATCACCGAGGGCGGTAAGGATTTCTCGGGCGGTCAGCGTCAGAGAATGGAAATTGCGCGAGTACTTGCACAAGATCCCACGATCATCATCCTTGACGAAGCAACCTCGGCACTTGATGCCAAGACCGAATATGAGGTCGTAAAGTCCATCAAGGACAGAGGAATTACCTGCATCGTTGTTGCTCACCGTCTTTCCACCATACGTGACTGCGACGAGATCATCGTAATGGATCATGGCAACGTGGTCGAGCGCGGAACACACGAGGAACTTTACGCTCTGAACGGTTTTTATACCAAGCTTGTTACGAGCGATTGATATACTGAATCTTTTGTTTGAAAATATAACAAAATCAGAAAGGAGTTTTTTATGAAAGCATTTAACAGTGAACTGATAAAAAAGGCAAAAGCTGCAAAAACAGCCGAAGAATTGATGGAAATCGTAAAGGCAGGCGGCGTGGAGCTGACCGCCGATGAAGCGTCTTCATGCTTCGCACAGCTGAACCCTCAGCAGGGTGAAATCCTTGATGACGATCTTGAAAACGTTGTCGGTGGCGGATGCGGTGGCAGCGACTCGAAAGAAGAGATCCCTAACTTCGTTTGTCGTATGTGCGGATCTCAAAATCCGCCTAAAATAGTTTATTGGGAAACGCTCGGATATGGTCGCGGTTGCTCCGATTGCGGAAACTATTATGAATTTGATGGAAATACGTAATTTTATTGAACGTATGTAAATGTCAAATTACAATTCAAGAATTATTTTGATTTAGCATTCTGTATTAAAATTTCGGAGATAAATTTATGGGTTGGTTTGATGAACAAATAAAACAAAGAAAGAAAAACGACGAGGATCTGTTCTCCGAAGCGTTTGTAGGCATTGCCGATGCGGTGCTTGGCTCAAAGATGAGCGCAGCATTTACAAACGACGAGGCAAAGGCACAGGGGGCAATCGAAAAGATCCTAAAATACTATCACGTAAAACCCCGCGAGGTTCCCGATTCCATCAAAGGACTGAACGACCGTCTTGAATACCTCCTTCGTCCAAACGGTATTATGCGCCGTAACGTGAACTTGGAGAAGGGTTGGTACAAGGATGCCATCGGTGCTGTGCTCGGCACACGCAAGGATGACGGCAGCGTGGTCGCATTTATTCCCAAAGGACTTTCTGGCTACGTTTATTTCGACGCTCCCACGGGCAAGTGGGTGAAGCTGAATAAGAAAAACGAATCGCTCTTTGAGGACGAAGGCATCTGCTTCTATAAGCCGTTCCCACTCGGCAAGCTCACGCTTCGCTCCTTAATGAGGTATATAATCGAAACGCTTTCCATGGCTGATTTCGTGCTGATCGCTCTGGCAACTCTGATTACCACTCTCTTAGGACTTCTTGGTCCTAAGCTCAACAATCTCCTTATGGGAACTGTCGTAGAGAGCAAGAACTATCAGCTTCTCATCGGCATTACGGTGTTTATGATAAGCGTTAGCATCAGTACGATGCTGATTGGCTCGGTAAAATCTCTTTTGATGACGCGTATCACCACCAAAATGTCCCTGTCTGTGCAGGCGGCAACCATGATGCGTGTGCTGTCCTTACCTGCCGACTTCTTCAAAAAATACGCCTCGGGTGATCTTTCATCCCGTGCGCAGTACATACAGTCCCTTTGTAATATGCTCGTTTCAACCATGCTGAGTACAGGACTTACCTCGATCTTCTCTTTGATGTATATCGCGCAGATCTTTGCATACGCACCTGCACTTGTCGTGCCGGCTCTTGGCATAATTTTTGCGACGATAATCTTTTCGCTTATTACAACATTTGTGCAGACGAGATACACCAAGAAAGCTATTGAATTATCTGCAGAGGAGTCTGGTATGAGCTACTCCATGATTACGGGTGTACAAAAGATCAAGCTCTCGGGCGCAGAAAAGCGAATGTTCGCCCGTTGGTCAAAGCTCTATTCCGAACAACTGATGGTTTCCTACAATCCGCCCATGTTCCTCCGTGCAAGCGGAGCGTTCAGCGCAATCATTTCCATGGGTGGAATGATACTGATGTACTTTATGGCGGTGCAGAGCGGTGTCAGTGTGGCAGATTACTACGCATTCAATACGGCATACGGTATGGTTAACGGCGCGTTTATGGCGCTTGCAGGCATCGCTACTACGATAGCACAGTTTAAGCCCACCATTGAGATGGCAAAGCCGATTATGGACGCTATTCCCGAGGTTTCCGAAGGTAAGCTCGTCCTTGAGCGGCTCTCGGGCGGCATTGAACTCAACAACGTGTCCTTCCGCTACAACGAAAATATGCCAAACGTTGTGGACAACCTTTCCCTCAAGATCCGTCCCGGTCAGTACGTTGCCATCGTCGGCTCTACGGGCTGCGGAAAGTCCACGCTGATGCGCATCATGCTCGGCTTTGAAAATCCGCAAAAGGGCGCAGTCTACTACGACGGAAAAGATCTGTCGGGCATCGACCTCAAATCCCTACGCCGTAAGATCGGCGTAGTGATGCAGAACGGCAAGCTCTTCCAAGGCGATATTTATTCTAATATCGTTATCTCAGCACCGCAGCTTTCTATGGACGATGCGTGGGCGGCGGCCGAGATGTCGGGCATTGCCGAGGATATTCGCAGAATGCCCATGGGAATGCACACCATCCTTTCCGAAGGCTCGGGCGGTATTTCGGGCGGTCAGCGTCAAAGGCTTATGATTGCCCGTGCCATAGCACCCAAGCCGAGAATACTGATGTTTGACGAGGCAACGAGCGCCCTTGATAACATCACGCAGAAAATCGTTTCCGAGTCGCTTGAAAAGCTCAAATGTACCCGTATCGTTATTGCTCACCGTCTTTCCACTATCAAGGAGTGTGACCGCATTATCTATCTTGAAAAAGGAAAGATCGTCGAGGACGGAACCTATGACGAGCTGATCGCTCTGAACGGCAAGTTTGCTGAGCTTGTGGAAAGACAAAGGCTTGATGCGTAAATGCAGAAAAAATATTGTTGCATTTTCTTCTAACCTTTTTCGGTTTCCAGTGTATAAATAATTGAAACCATAAAAATAAAAATTTTCATAAAGGAGATTTACCATGAAAAACTTAACTCCCGAAATGATTGAAAAAGCGAAAGCCGCAAAAAGCGCAGAGGAACTTCTTGCTCTTGCAAAAGAATACAACAACGAAATGACTGCGGACGAGGCAAAAATCTACTATGCACAGCTGAATCCCAAGAGCGGTGAGCTTGATAATGACGAGCTTGAAACCGTTGTCGGTGGATGTGGCGGCTCTAAGGATTCCGGAGGCGATGTAAAAGATGTGATTACGCTTTATAACGAAGTTTCGGGATTGGCTTGTCCGAAGTGTGGTCAACTCAACTGCTGGACACTGACCACCGTCAATTACCATAACAACGGAATCAATTATTGGAAATGTAATTATTGCGGAAAAGAGGTTATGACGCTCAATTCCGAAAACAACAGCATTCTGCATTGATCCGCTTTATCGAAAAAAGTTTTCAAAAGCATTCTAACCTTTTCAGAGGTTCTGTGTATAAAATGGCGAGGTAATACTTGTGGGAATAAAGATACGAACAATCGAAAAAAATGAATATCCCTCGTTCACGGCAACGGCGGATTATATTGCAGGCATTTGCCTTTCAAACGGATTGGTTCTTTTGGCAGAAACCGAGAATGGTATTCCTATGGGAGTTCTCGCAGCAAAAAAGGCAATGATGTTTCAAGAGGTATCCTACATATTTGTGAAACCGATTTTCAGAAATCGAGGAATCGCAACAGAACTTTTCGCTAAGCTCATAGAGCTCTCCCCCAACGTTACAATTCGCATCAAGGATCATCACCCGTTTAAAGAAGCGCTTAATGCGCTCGTCATAAAATTTGCTTTAGAATACGATTATTCTGCGTACAGCTATATCGCTGATGTGAAGGCGAAAGCAGACGTACACCAAGCCTTGTATGAAAGTCGCTACAAACGAATCATTGATCGTCTTTTGTCAAGAGGATACGTCTTGAAGCGTTTTGAAGAATGCGAAAACATTGTAAAGCGGATCGGTGAGCTGGTTGGCACGGAATTTGAGTACAATACAAATCCATTGCTTTTCTCAAATTATGATCCCAGATATTCCTATTGTCTGTTTAAGAACGATCAGCCCATTGCATTTTCCTTGATTGAAACGGTAGGGAATATGGCGGTCTTTCACCTTCTGTCGCGGGCAAAACATTCGGTTTCGGGTGCATTCCTCTTGCCGCTTTTTCAAACGTTTACGGATCTGCTCGCAGACAGCTTTTGGAAGATATCCTTTGTCGTATACCATGACAACGATCGGATGAGGGCGCTATCAGATAATGATTTTATTACGCAGTATGTCGATAAGGTTCAGCCTTTCAAGGTTTACAGCAAAAAAACATTTCTTCACCCGCACTAAATACGGCAACCACGGGGGGAACCCCGCAAATAAACATAAAACTCACCCTTATGGGAGTTAATAAAAAAGGAGGCATATTTTTATGTCAGTATTGCACGAACTTACAAATGAACAGATTGCAGCGTTCAAGGACTGCAAAACCAGAGAGGAGATGATCGCTAAGGCTAACGAACTCGGTATCAAGTATACCGAAGAGGATATTGAAGCCGGCTTCAAAGTTCTCCATCCCGCAGAAGCAGAAGCAAGTGGAGAGCTTGACGACGACGCACTTGATGCTGTTGCAGGCGGTACCACCTACAACAAGAAGGGCTATGCCGTTGTTACTATGAATGTAAAGTGCTTAGCTCCCGGACAGCCCTATGCAAAGAGCCCTTTCCCCGCACATCCCCATACGCTGGATGGCAAGCGCTGCGGTACCTGCATCCACATGGTCACTATGGATGGTATGGAGGTTTGCCCTCTGACTATCGATCCCGCAATAGCCAACAGAAAATAACAAACACTTCAGATCAAGAAAGGAAATTACATCATGTCAGTTTTGAAAAAGTTTACAAACGAACAGATCGCTGCATTCCAGGAGTGCAAGACCCAAGAGGAATTGATCGCAAAGGCCAACGAGCTCGGCGTTGAGTACAGCGAGGAAGACCTGAAGGAGGCTGTTGAGCTTCTCGGCACAATTGAAACCCTTCCCGCAGAAAGCGGAGAGCTTGATGACGACGCACTTGATGCTGTTGCAGGCGGTTGTACCTACAAGGACGGCTATGCTGTTGTTACTATGGATGTAAAGTGCTTTGCTCCCGGAAAGCCCTATGCGCAAGATCCGTATCCCACCCACCCCGGAACTCTTAAGGGCGAACGTTGCGGTACATGCATCCATTGCCAGACCAGACAGGGCATGGAGATTTGCACTCTGATCAGAAAGCCCGAGATTACCAACCGATAAAGTCTATTACTTAAAGCACGAAGAAGCATTCTTAAAAAGGGTGCTTCTTCCCTGAAAAATCTGCTTTTCCGGCAAAATCGAGGGCTCCCAAAGGTGAAGAACGGAGACATTATGGAAAACACACTCAGACAGGCGTTTGCTTCGCAGCGGAGTGCGCCGAACAAAAGACTTGCGGATATTATCTCGCGAGTAGAAAAGAAATACGGCATAGATTCAGCCGAGCTTGATGATGAAGCGCTCGGCTGGGTCAGTGCTGCCGGAGAGCAAAATTATCCTCTCTCCAAAAAGGAGGACGAGGATGAATAAAACCGACGTAATGGAAAAAATCCATCTGGGATACAGAGAAAAGGTCTTCCGTTACGTCAGAGGAAAGGTGGCAAGCACGGCAGATGCCGAGGACGTTACCTCGGAGATCTTTCTCAAGGTGCTTTCCTCTCTCGATGCCTACGACGAGGAAAAATCCACCCTTTCCACTTGGATCTATACCATCACCCACAATACAGTATGCAATTATTACCGTGAGCAGAGTAAAAGAGCGCTCTCCCTCGAAGAGAACGCTCTCTGCTCTGACACAGACGATGGCGTGATGTCTGAAATTGAAAACGAGATCTTGAAGGAGAACCTTGCCATAGCTTTGGAAACCCTCACCGAGCGTGAGCAGGATATCATCGTGCTGTATTATTATCACGAAATTCCCCTTCGGGACATTGCTATAAAAATGGGTATTACATATACAAACGCGAAATTTATTAAACACCAAGCGATTGGCAAGCTGAGGCTTGCAATGAAAAACTCGTAATTCAAATACAAAGTTAGGAGAAAAACAATGAAAAACTTTAACAAGTCGGATCGTAGCCATGTCGTTCTGTGAGCCAAGGAG
>JAZQKM010000050.1:0-14947 GCA_045542155.1 Eubacteriales bacterium | reverse complement strand
ATTCATTACGCTCACGCCGCTTCGCTACCCCAATCGCTTGCGAGAGCAAAAGCAAGGTTCATCCTCGCGCCGTCCGTCTGTTTGTGTACTAACAAATTTGTTTTTTGTCCTTCTGCGCGAAAGTTTTTGGGAAGGGGCGTAGGGGGAACTTCTCTCCAGAAGTTTCCCCCACAAAAACCGCGTCCTTATTATTTCGCAATAATTCCACCGCCGATGACGGTGTCGCCGTCATAGAGGACGAGTGACTGTCCCCCTGTGATGGCGCGTTGAGGTGCATCAAAGCGGACGGTCAGGGTGTCGCTGTCGGTTTGCTCCACTGTGCAGGGAGCGGGCTGTGCGGAATAGCGGATTTTCGCCTCGGCACGAATGGGAGCGGTCAGTTTATCGGTAGCAATGAGATTGATTTCGTGAGCTACGAGCGTATCCTTGAACAAATCCTCGTTTTTACCAAGCGTTACGGTGTTCCTTTTCATATCCTTGGCGCAAACGTAAGCGGGCGCACCCAGGGCAATGCCAAGTCCCTTGCGCTGTCCAACCGTATAACGAATGGCTCCTTTGTGACGTCCGAGAATGTGACCGTCAAGGTCAATAAAATTGCCCGATTTGGGCGTTTTTTGCGTGACGTGCTCAATAAAAGCGGCATAATCGCCGTCGGGAATGAAGCAGATATCTTGACTGTCCTTGCGTTGAGCATTGCATAATCCGTGGGCTTCGGCAATTTCTCTTACTTCTGCTTTTGTTAGTTCCCCAAGGGGCAGAAGCGTGCGAGAGAGCTGCTCCTGCGAGAGCTGCCAGAGTACGTAGGTTTGGTCTTTCGATTTATCGGTGGCACACGTTAACAGACTTCTGCCGTTTGCATCCTTGATAATGCGTGCATAGTGTCCCGTGGCGATTTTGTCACAGTTTTTTGCGGTGGCAAGCTCGGCAAGCTTACCAAACTTCATCGTTTTGTTACACTGTACGCAGGGATTGGGCGTACCGCCCATCTCGTAGGTGCGAATGAAATAATCGATGACCTCGAGGCGAAATTCGCCCGAAAAATCGTGAACAGAGAAGGGGAAGCCCAACTTTTCTGCCACGCGTGCGGCATCGGCTTCGGCATTTTTATCGGCACAGGGAGCATTTGAGAGGATATCTTCGGGGGAGAAGAGACGCATCATAGCACCGCGGCAATCGTAGCCCGCATCGCGCAAAAGGAGAGCGCAAACGCTACTATCCACACCGCCGCTCATTGCCACCAAAACGGTTTTGTCGTTCATCGTTATTCCTCCCAGCTAAATTGTGTCAGCTCGCCCACGGTTTTGAGGTCGGCAAAGTTGCCCTGTCGCAAAATCTCATAAACGGCAATCGCAACCGAATTGGAAAGGTTAAGGGAACGCAAGCCCTCGCGCATCGGCAGACGCACGCAACGGTCGGGGTTGTTGTGGAGCAACTCCTCGGGCAGTCCCTTTGTCTCTTTGCCAAACATAATGTAAACGGGGTTGGGGTATTCGATTTCGGTATAGAGATTAGGTGCTTTGGTGCTGAAATAATAGACATCTGCCCCGGGATTTTTCTGATAGAAATCGGCAAGCCCATCATAGTAGGTGATGTCGAGCTGATGCCAATAATCCAGCCCCGCGCGCTTGAGCTTGCGGTCATCAATGGCAAATCCCAAGGGGCGAATGAGATGCAAAGCCGCACCCGTTGCCGCGCAGGTGCGCGCAATATTGCCCGTGTTTTGCGGAATTTCGGGCTCGTGGAGTACAATGTTGATTTTTGCCATAAGGGAACCTTTCCATCGTTTCTTTTTCTACATCATAGCACATTTTCTTTCAATGTGCAAGCCATTTCTTCAAAATTTACAATATCATAATATATTTCCGCGTAAAAATGTAGTATAATAGTTTTAACTGTATTTTACACCCGTGTGTCGCGCGCGTAAGGCGCGACAGGAAAGGACACTTCGTTATGTCACTTGTAACCAAAATTTTTGGCACTTACAGCCAACGACAACTCAAAAAGCTCAAGGTGATTGCCGACCAAGTAGATGCTCTTGCGGATACATACCGCGCGATGAGCAATGCCGAACTGCAGGCAATGACACCCAAATTCCGTGAGCGCCTCGCCGCAGGCGAAACGCTTGACGATATTCTGCCCGAGGCATTTGCCGCTATTCGCGAAGCCGATGACCGCGTGCTTGGCAAACGCCCCTTCCGTGTGCAGGTGCTTGGCGGCATCGTGCTTCATCAGGGACGTATAGCCGAAATGAAAACGGGTGAAGGAAAAACGCTGGTTGCAACACTCCCCGCATACCTCAACGCGCTTCTCGGCAAGGGCGTTCATATTGTCACGGTCAACGACTATCTCGCGCGTGTCGGCGCCGACGAAATGGGACGTGTTTACGAGTTTATGGGTATGACCACCGGTCTTGTTGTGCACGACCAGAGCCCCGAGGAGAAGAAGGCTGCTTACGCCGCCGACATTACCTACGGTACGAACAACGAGTTCGGCTTTGACTATCTGCGTGATAATATGGTCATTTATAAGCAGCAAATGGTTCAACGCGGCCACGATTTTGCCATTGTGGACGAGGTAGACTCTATTCTTGTTGACGAAGCAAGAACGCCGCTTATCATTTCGGGTATGGGCGAGACGGCTACCGACCTCTACGAGCGCGCCGACCGTTTGGTTCGCACCATGCGAAAGCACGTTGTCAAGGAGATGGATGCCAAAGAGGACCAGGATAACATCGATGCCGACTACATCGTTCACGAAAAAAACAACAATGCCGTTCTGACCGCGCGCGGTGCCAAGAAAGCCGAGGAATTCTTTGGCGTTGAAAATTTCAACGATGCAGAGAACGCAACGCTTTCGCACCACGTTCAGCAAGCTATCAAGGCACACGGCTGCATGCACCGCGACGTTGACTACGTTGTCAATGAGCAGGGTGTTATGATTGTCGATACCTTTACGGGACGCTTGATGCCCGGCCGTCGCTATTCCGATGGACTTCACCAAGCAATCGAAGCCAAAGAGGGCGTGCAAGTGCAAAAGGAGAACAAAACGCTTGCTACCATCACCTTCCAAAACTATTTCCGCATGTACCGCAAGCTTTCGGGTATGACGGGTACTGCTCTGACAGAGGAAAACGAATTCCGTGAAATCTATTCTCTCGACGTTGTGGAGATACCTACCAATATGCCTATGATCCGTGTGGATCACAACGATGCCGTTTACCGCACCATCGAGGGCAAATATCAGGCAATCGTCGAGCAAGTGCGCGCTTGTCACGAAAAGGGACAGCCTGTGCTTGTCGGTACGGTATCCATCGATAAATCCGAGGAATTGTCTCTCCGCCTCAAGCGAGCGGGCATTCCGCACACTGTGCTCAACGCAAAGTATCACGAGCGCGAGGCGCAAATCGTTGCGCAGGCAGGTAAAGAGGGAGCCGTTACCATTTCCACCAATATGGCAGGACGCGGTACCGATATTCTGCTTGGCGGTAACCCCGAATTTATGGCAAAGGCGGATATGCGCCGTATGGAGATTTCCGAACACGCCATCGCCGCTTGCGCGGGCTTTACCGATATTGACGACGAAGAAATTATGGAAGCCAGACGCATCTATCGTGAGCTGGTAGAAAAACACAAAAAAGAAATTGAACCCGAGGCAGAGCGCGTGCGTGCCGCAGGTGGTTTGTTCATTTTGGGTACCGAGCGTCACGAAAGCCGCCGTATTGACAATCAGCTGCGCGGACGTTCCGGCCGTCAGGGTGACCCCGGCGAATCCCGCTTCTTCCTCTCTATGCAGGACGACCTGATGCGCTTGTTCGGTACAGATCGTTTGCAGGGCATCGTTAGTGCCCTCAATATGCCCGAGGATATGCCCATTGATGCAAAAATTCTTTCGGGTGCTATCGAGAACGCGCAAAAGAGAATTGAGGATAACAACTTCCAACGCCGTAAATACGTTTTGTCGTATGACGACGTTATGAATCAACAAAGAACCATCATCTACAAGCAGCGTGCCGACGTTCTCAACGGTGAGGATATTTCGGGCACGATTGAAAAGATGATTACGGGCTCTGTTGCTGCCGCCGTTACAACCTATCTCGGTAGCGATGAACGTGAGGATTGGGACTTTGACGGTCTGCGCGCACACTATCTCGGCCTTTTGACAACCGAAGAGGATTACCAATTTGATGAAGAACAGCTTCGCCACGTGAAGCGTGAGGATATCGAGGAAGAGCTTTGTCAAAGAGCGCTTGCCCGCTATGCCGAAAAGGAAGAGCTGTTTGGCTCCGAGACCTTCCGCGAGGTCGAGCGTGCAGTTCTCTTACGCAACGTCGACACGGCTTGGATGGAGCATATCGATACGATGGACGACCTCAAGAGCACTGTCGGATTGCAATCCTACGCACAGCGCGATCCCATTGTCGAGTACCGTATTCAAGGTGCCGATATGTTCGATGCTATGGTTGAGGATATCCGTCAGGGAACGGTACGCGCCATTTTGTCGATTGTACCGCAGCCCAAGCCTATTATGCGTGTGCAGGTTGCCAATCCTATCACCGCAGGTCTTTCGGGTGGCCCCAAGCAAAAAAAGATCGTTGTCAAAAAGGCATCGGGACAAACCGTTGTAAAAAATGCCAACAGTGTGGGACGCAATGACCCTTGTCCTTGCGGTAGCGGCAAGAAATATAAGAACTGCTGCTTGCGCACCTCGGGACAGAGCAACGGATAAGCGAGGGTAGTATGGGATTCGGTTATTTGTTGCTTGGGTACCTTGTTACCTACGTCATCTATATCACGGCTTCGTCCGTGGGCTTTGGTTCACTCGCACTTTTGGCAGGCTCGGCGCTCATGTTTTGGGCACTTTGCAGCCTTCGTCGCTTTTGCATAGCCTTCGACGCCGCAAAGTGGTTCACGCTCCCCATATTTGCGTTGGGACTTTGCCGCTTGTGGCAGGATATTGCCAAAGCATGGTTCGTGTGGGAAGGAACTGCCGCTGAACTATTGATGACCATTATTACGTGGACAAGTTTTGCCATAACTCTTTTGTTCCATTTTGCGTTGCTTTACGCCATCCGCGTTCTTTCGTTGGAGGTAGGATTGAATAAGCTTTCCTCACACGCAATGTATAACACATTGGCGGTTGGCATTTGGGGCGCATTGTTCCTGCTTTGCAATATGCCCGCCACCGGTGAAAAGGTATTGCCTTATTTGAGCTTTTCGATGGGATTGTTCAATTTGGTTTATCTCGTTTCTAACGTCGTTCTTCTTTTGCGCTGTGCCAAAAACATTTGCGCCGAGGGAGACGAAGAGGTTGCTTCCAAGCCCTCTCGCTTTGCGTGGATTAACCGTATGCGCGATTCCTATGATAAAACGATGGACAAGCTCAAGGAAAATTCCCGTGCCGACGGCGATGCCTTTTGGCACAAGCACATGGAAAAAAAGTCTCAAAACAATAACACAAATAAAAAACACAAAAAGAAAAAGAAGAAATAACCGTCAAAATTCGACGGGAAAGGAGGTACGCGATGAAACAGAAAACAAAGCTCGGGCTCGGTTGGCTCATCCCCGGTGTCATTATGCTTGCAAACCCCGTAGTTGCTTTCTATGATATTTTGCCCGACTGTATCGGCTACTTACTTCTGTGCGTAGCTCTGTTCCGCCTCGCGGACCTCAATTCTTCTATTGCCGATGCGCTAAAACGTTTCCGCACGCTCATTTGGATTAGCATTGGCGGACTCTTGATGCAATATTACATCTACAACGTGCTTGCAAAGGAGCCAAAGCTCAACCCGCAGGAAATTCCCACAATGGTGCTCCTTTGTGCTTTTGTCATGGCGGTGCCGCAAATTTATTTCGCCGTTCCCGCATATCGCGACCTCTTTAAGGGCTTTTGGGAGCTTGCCGAGCGTCATGAGGGAAAAGCCGTATTTGATTACGGAAAGCGTAAGAGCAATCTTTGCGAGCGTATGAAAAGAGCCTCGGGCGTGTTTGTAGTGCTTTCGGCACTGTTTTCGGTCCTTCCCGAGCTGTCGGTACTGACGACCTTTGAATACGAAGTAGAAAAACTCCCCTTTGATTGGTATCAGTTTGTTTGGCTTTTCCGCGTGAGCGCAATGATGGTGTTGACCGTCCTGTTTTTGGTGTGGATTATCCGCTTTATCCGATTTATTATTTTGTTCACGCGCGACAGAGCAATGATGGAATCCATCAAAGAACGCTACGAGCGTGATATTTTGCCGCAGAGCGATATGCTCAGTATGCGCCGTTTGCGCTTTGGTATTGTTTTTTTGACCATTGGAGCGGCACTTACGGTGAACGTTTGTATCGAACAGAAGATTCTTGTACCGAACCTTTTGTGTGCGATTTTTGCGTGTATCGGTGTCCTGATTTTTGGCGAGGATCTAAAACGTCCCAAAACCTTTTACATTGCCGCAGGAGCACTCGGTGCTATGAGCATTGGGGAGCTTTGGCTCAACAACTATTACACCAAGCAGTATTCTTACGAAGCATCGGGATGGGATCCCGATGCATTCAGCCTCTTTTTGGGCTTGCGTGCTATGCAGGTTGCGGGCGCTTTTTTAGCGGCAGGTGTATTTTGGATTCTTTTGAATCTGTTATCTAATTTCGTCAAAGACCGCATTTTTGAGAGCTATGATGGTCCCAATACAGAGGAAATTTCGGCACGTGCCACCGCACGACTGCACAAATCCTTTGGCCGTCGCATTCTTGTTTGCGAAATTTTGTTTTTTGTGGCGGCAACTTCCTTGGCATTCGAATCCATCTTCCAACTAGATTACCCGTGGCTTTGGTGGATATCGGTTCCCGCGGTTGTAGCTGCTACCATTGCATTCGCATCCTTACTGTATGCTTTGCTCGACCGCTTGGAGTGGCAATCCAACACCCGCGCAACGCATAATCACAAATAAAGTGGGGCATAATGAGTATGTAATTCCCAAATTACAAAAAAGGAGTGCTCATTATGCAAAACCAAAACAACAACCAAAATTACAACCAAAACAAAAACCAAAACAAAAATCAAAATCAAAACAACAATCAAAACAACAATCAAAACAACAATCAAAACAGACAGAATAACAATCAGTACGAGCAAAAAAAGAACGAGCGCTAAATGCGTGCCCCCTTTTCCAAGGGGGATACATAATCCGTTTTGCACGTACTGTTTTTTAGAAAGGAGGAGACCGTGTTTGCCATTGACTGCATACCAAAGGATATATTGGAGCTTTTAGCCTCACAGGGCACTGCTACCGATTCCATATTGTTGGCGGCACACGCCGACCGTACGCGCGAGCACGCCGTGGGGTGTGAATATCTGTTCGCCACCGCAGAGTCCCTCATTCTTCTACATAAAGGTATGGGCGTGGATTTTTTGACCGTAACCACCTATCCTATTAGAGAATTACGCGGCATTGCTGTGGAGGAGTTGCTTTCCTCGGGACGCTTGGTTGCGCGCCGAGGGGAAGAGAACACCCCCATTTTGCTTGCTGCCTTTACCAATTTTTGCAAAGAGTCAATGTTCCTCTTTGCCAAATATGCAAACAAGATCGCTCTTGGCGAAGAGGTCGTAATTGACGAAAAGGATGACCCTGCCGCCAAGCAATGCCCCAAGTGCGGCTTGCGATACCCCGACCTCAACCGCCGCATTTGCCCGCACTGTATGGAAAAGGGCAAGCTCTTCCGCCGTTTTTCGGTGTTTTTGATGCGTTACCGCGCATCTATCATCATTACAATGCTTTCTTTGGCGGTAATGACTGCCCTGAGCATTCTTGCACCTTATCTTTCCAGCGGCTTCTTCTATGACGAAGTTATTTACGGCGTTGGCGAATTTGCGGGTGAGATTTTGCTCGTTTTGGGATTGATTATTGCTACGCGACTTCTCAAAACCCTTGTTACAATGGTGAACAACTACGTCACCTCGCGCATTGCGGCGAATATGGTTTTTGACCTCAAAAAGACCATTTTTTCTGCTATTGAACGACTTTCGTTGGGCTTCTTTACGGGAAGGCAGACGGGCGGACTTATGACGCAGATCAACGAAGATGCCAACACCATCTATTCCTTCTTCTGTGACGGTGTGCCGTATATGCTTATCAACATCGTGCAGGTCATTGTACTGTCGGTTCTGCTCTTTGTTATGCAACCGATGTTGGCGCTTGTCTCGCTCGTTACCGTGCCTGCATTTTTGCTGTTTGTCAAATGGATGTACCGTCGGCAAAGAATGTACCACGCGCGCCGTTTTGCAGGATCGAAGCAGATGAATTCATTTTTGGCAGACGTTTTTTCGGGTATGCGTGTTGTCAAAGCATTCTCCAAAGAGGACGTTGAAATCGCGCGCTTTACGGTTCGAAACAAAAATCTTGCCTCAAGCGAAAAGAGGTTAGCTCTCTTTTCCAATTACACAGGACCTGTGGCACAGCAGCTGCTGTATCTTGGCAACATTGTTGCTTGGGCTTTGGGCGGTTGGATGATTATTGCGGGACGTGGTGGCATGACCTACGGAACGCTCTTGACCTTTATCGCCTATATGAATATGATCTACTCGCCGCTCGAATTTTTTGTTCACTTTTTCGATATGACCGCCGATTGCTCCAATGCATTACAGCGTCTGTTTGAAATTATGGATGCCGAGCCCGACGTGGTAGAGAAAGAAACCCCCGAGCGTCCCGAGCATTTGGGGGGCAGTGTAGAATTTGAAAACGTCAGCTTCTCTTATCAAAAGGGCAGAAAAATCATCAACGACGTCAGCTTTGACGTTCCCGACGGAAAGGTTCTTGGCATTGTCGGTCATACGGGTGCGGGCAAGAGCACGCTCGCCAATCTTCTTATGCGTATGTACGATGTGGACGAGGGCGAGATTCGCATTGGCGGTTATCCCGTCAAAGAGTTGGAGCTTGCCACGCTCTATCGCCATATTGCCATCGTTTCGCAGGAGTCCTATCTTTTTATGGGAACGATATTGGAAAACATCCGCTACGCGCGTCCCGATGCAACCTTTGAGGAGGTTGTAGAGGCAGCCAAGTGTGCGGGTGCACACGACTTTATTATGAAGCTTCCCGATGCATATCATACACGCATTGGCTTTGGATATCAGGATCTTTCGGGTGGAGAACGCCAACGTGTTTCGATTGCGCGCGCCATTTTGAAAAATCCTAAAATTCTCATTTTGGATGAGGCGACCGCGGCAATGGATACCGCCACCGAGCGCCGTATTCAAGAAGCCCTTGCCCAGCTTATCAAGGGCAAGACCACCATTATGATAGCCCATCGCCTTTCCACCCTGCGCGATGCCGACGAACTGGTTGTTATCGAGCACGGAAGGGTTGCAGAACGCGGCACGCACAAGGAGCTGCTTGAGAAGGAGGACGGCGTTTACAAAAAGCTGTTCACCCTGCAAGAGGAAGCCCTCAAGAGTGCGGGCATTAGTGAGTAAGAAAGGAGAACCGATATGAGACCACCTATGGGTAACAGACCTCCATTCCCGGGAGGACCTTTTGGAAAAGGCCCTGACAAAGGACCTGCACGCACCTTGGCCGAACTGTCGGTCACCGTGTGGCTCACCCCCCAGAATGCCACCTTCTACCTCAAAAACGATTTTTTACATATCAAAACCGAAGGCTATGAGGGCAGGGCATTCCTCTGCCGTCAGTTCCCGTTTGAGCTCGAATGGGAATTTGTCTCGGTTATGAACGAAGAGCAAGCCGAGGTCGGCATCATCAAAAACGTATCCCTGTTTGAAGGTGCGGGTGAGGATTTGATTTGTACCGAGCTTTCCCGTCGCTACTATGCCCCTGTCATTGATAAAATTATGGGTGTGAAGGAGCGTTATGGCTTCTCTTATTGGCGTGTGCACACCGCTGAGGGTAACGTCAATTTTACCTTGCACGATACCTACCGTAGTATCATTCGCGCCACGGGTGGCAGAGTTGTTCTTTTGGACGTCAACGGCAACCGCTTTGAAATCCCCGACGTTGAGGCTCTTGACCGCAAGAGCTACAAGAAGATAGAACTTTACCTTTGAGGTGTTGGAAGATGAAGAAAACAAGGAAACCAACGCCCGAGCAGAGGGTTTGCGAGCTTTCTCCCGAATGGGATGCTGCCAACACGGTAGAGCTGTTCATTACCCGTCTCGACCTTGCAGAACCAACCAAACAGACCGAAAACGTTGTTCTTTTTACAAAAGAGGAGCTCACCGTTTGGCGCGGTGGCGAGATTGGATTGCGCGAGAAGATGGAAAACATCGAGTGTGTCGGTCTCGGTCGCGGTGTGGGATGCTGTTGGATAGAATACAAGCGCAAAAGTGACGGTGAGACCATTCTGTGTGCGCGCGCCGACAACACGCAGCAAAACGCACTTGGCAAAGCGGTTAAGCACATCAACCGCTATTTGCGCCAAGGCATAGTCGAAAAAGAGAAAACGAATACCGACACCGAGGGTAAGCTCTGCCCCAAGTGTCAAAAGCCTTATCCGCGTGGCTCACACGTTTGTCCGCACTGTGCTTCCAAAACGCGTGCTATTCGCCGCCTATTGGGGCTTGCACGCGCTGAATGGTGGCGCATTGCCATTTCCGTTGTGCTCTTTTTCTTGAGTACGGGAGTGAGCATCATCATTCCGATGATCAACCGCGATATGGTTGACCGCTACATTCAAAACACCGAAGCCGAGGCAAACACTGTCTTTCTTTTAGGCTTTTTCGGTGTTGTCCTCTCGCTCCTTTTGGCAAACATTTTGCGTCGCCTTATTGGTATGGCGCGCGGATACTTTCTCGCAGTTGCGGGCAACAATCTTGTTCTGCGCTTGCGCGATATGGTGTTCCGCAAAATTCAAGAGCTTTCTATTGCCAAAATTTCCGCTCGTACGTCGGGCGACTTGATGAAGCACGTCAACGGCGATACACAGGAGATTAAGCGTTTTCTCGTCGACCACGTTCCCAATATGATCGAACAGGTACTCTTACTCCTTGGTATTTCGGTGCTGATGTTTGGCTATGATCCACTTATGGCGGCACTGATCCTCATTCCCATGCCGCTCGTAGCCCTTTGTTTCCGCCTCTTTTGGCGTTTTATGCACTCGATGTTCCGCAAGCGTTGGAACATCAATTCCGAGGGCAGTGCCGTACTGCACGATATCTTTTCGGGTATTCGCGTAGTCAAGTCCTACGGAATGGAAAAAAAGGAAGAGGCACGCTTTGTCGGTGTTGCGGCGCAGGAAAAAGACCTGCAGCTTCGCATCGAGCGTTTTTGGGCGGTGTTGATGCCCATTTTGCAATTTTTGATGGGCTTTGGCGAGTTCGTCCTGCTTTATTACGTTGGAACGCAAATGCTGGCAGGCAAAATGACCGCTGGTGAAATGTCGCAGTTCTCGTCCTATACGTCTATGATTTTCGGTCCCTTGATGGCGCTGATGCGCTTCCCGAGAATGTTTATGCATATGATGGTATCCTTAACCCGTGTGTATGACATCATCGACGAAAACGTCGACGTTACCGACGGACACGAAGAGGAGCTTTCGCATATAGACGGTTACATTGATATCAACAACATCGCGTTTGGTTACAGTGCAGGCGAGGATGTTCTGCACGACGTGGATTTGCACGTAAAACCGGGCGAGTTTATCGGTCTTGTAGGCAAATCGGGAGTTGGGAAATCGACGCTTATCAACCTTGTTATGCGTATGTACGACGTTGACGAGGGCTCGATTTGCATTGACGGTGTGGACGTGCGCAACATTTCGCAGGAGTCACTCCGCCAACAAATGGGCGTGGTATTGCAGGAGACCTTCCTGTTTACGGGTTCCATTTGGCAAAACCTGACCTATGCCAAGCCGAATGCTACGCGAGAAGAGGTCATCAATGCCGCCAAAATGGCGGGCGCACACGAGTTTATCGTTCGCCTGCCCGATGGCTACAATACATACGTAGGCGAGAGAGGACACACCCTCTCGGGCGGAGAGCGACAGCGTATTGCAATCGCGCGCGCGTTACTCCACGACCCACGCATTCTCATTCTCGATGAGGCGACCTCGGCGCTCGATACTCAAACCGAAAAGCTCATTCAAGATGCTTTGGCATCTCTTTCCTCGGGAAGAACCACCATCGCGATTGCGCACCGACTCTCCACGCTTCGCAACGCCACAAGGCTTGTGGTGCTGAATGAAGGCACTGTTGCCGAGGTCGGCACTCACGATGAGCTGATGGCAAAAGAGGGCATTTACTACGGCCTTGTAATGGCACAGAGAGAAATGACGAAAATGAATTAAAACGGGACGAGTCATTTAGCGCAGAACAAAAGCCGCTCGAATAAATGCCTTCGAATAGGTTAAATTTTAAGCATATCCCTATAAAAGGTTGAAATACGCCGAGTTTTTCTCGGCGGATTTCTCCATTTTTATGCGGCTTTTTAGTCGCGCTCGACCTCTCTGCCGTACCTTTGTACGGCGACGATAGGTCGATCACGCCTTCTGCATCTAACTGACTCAGCCCGTGTCGTTTATTTTGCGGTTTTTGCTGTGTCTTTCTTTTCTACCGCTCTCTCGTAGAGGATCTCGGTTGCAAATGCCAATTTGGTAATGACGTTTTTCTTTGTGGGATAGCAGTAGAAGGAATCGTTGTCCACCGAAATTTCAAAGCAATCCTCGGGTTTGACGTAAACCCAATCGTACTCAATGTGCAAACTGTTGTTTTGAATGGGCAGGCGTTGCGTGCGGTAATCCGCGTCGCGGTAATGACCTGTCAAGATAAATCCGTTCTCCTCGTCGTGCGTGATCTTTCCGGGGCCGATGTGGTCGAATTTCCAACAACGGGGTTGCGTGTAGACGTCTACGTCGTCCGAGAAGGAATACTCCCCGCGCTCAATTTCGGCCTTTACCTGCTCGCGTTCCCAAAGGAACCAATCGGGTACGTGCGAGAATTCGGTCTCGCCCTCGGTAGCCTTCAGGTTGCCGTTTTCACAAAGCTCCCACCTTTTGCCGCAAGAGGTGCAAAAGATATGTGTCCCTTCCGATGCCATTGTCTCTTTCATACAATGCGGACATTGGTAAAGGATCTTGTGCAGTCCTTCCGCGCGGTAGGGCTCGGTGATGAGGATGTTGTTTTCCTTTTGATATTGATATTCGTCATAGGTCAGCGCTTCGCGCAGATGGGCATTGATTTCTGCCACACTCATTTTTTCAATCTGCTCAGGTGTGAGCGAGAGCGTTGCTACCGTGTGGAGCGGAACCTTACGCTTTTTGCGGAAGTTCCAAAAAGGGGAGTGTAAGTGGTTTCCGTGGTGCACAATGGTGACGACAGGTACCTTTGCGCGCTTAACAAGTGCGCCCATCGAATCGGGCATAAAGGATGTGATACCGCAAGGGGAATAACGCGCCTCGGGATACATGCAAAGAACATCTCCGCGTTTGAGAACGTGATAGATGGACTTGATAAGAGATAAGTCGGTGATGTACTTGCGTGTACCGATCGCGCCGATAAGCTCCATCAGCCAAGGGCGGCGGTAAAAGCCGTCAAGAGCTACTACGTTGTTCACCCTGTGAGGTGTGGTGATGACAGCAGTCAGCTCAAAATCAATAAAAAATTGGTGGACTGAAAGGATCATATAAGGCGGCTTGAGCCCATCCATACCAATTTTTTCAATTTTATATTTTTTTCCAATGAGCATCATTTTGGAAAGAAACCAAATCAGCCAAACGAAGAACAAAGGTTGGCGAATAGGTCGCTTTGCATAGTTGTAGCGTTTTTTGTTTTTGTAATTGACCTCAATATTGCCGTTTTGCGTCATAATACCTCCAATATGTGTCGGATTTTGGCACTTACTCGCCTATTATAACACATTTTGCAGAATAAATCAAGTATTTTCTCACAGTGTCAAAAAAATGGATTGCAATTTGCAGGATTTGATGCTATAATAATGAAAGAAAAATCAAGAGAGGAGCGCAATATGATCTTCCTATATATCTTTTTGGCGGCACTTGTATTGGTGCTCGCCATATCGCTTATCTGTTTTTTGAAAATCTTTTATACCTCGCGCCGCAAAAAGTGGCCCGAGTATCCCGTACCCGCAGGGGAGATTTATGAGCCGCACCACGAGAGAATGATCGAATGGATCAAGCTTGCGCGTACACTTCCGCACACCGAAGTGAGCATTCGTTCCTATGACGGATTGAAGCTTTCGGGTACATATTATGCGTTTGAAAAGGGTGCCCCCATTGATATTTTATTCCACGGCTATCACGGCTCTGCCGAGCAGGACCTCTCGGGCGGTGTTTACCGTTGCCAAAGACTTGGTCACAACGTGCTTATCGTCGACCACCGTGCCGCAGGTAAGAGTGAGGGACACGTCATTACCTTTGGGGTGAACGAGAGCCGTGATGCCGCCGCGTGGGTGCAATACGTTGTTGAAAATATCGACCCGAATGCAAAAATCCTGCTTGGCGGTATTTCGATGGGCGCGGCTACCGTTATGATGGCATCTGCTATGGAGCTTCCTAAAAACGTAGTGGGAACAGTAGCCGATTGCGGCTATACCTCGGCAAAGGATATCATCAAAAAGGTTATTCGCGATATGCACCTGCCGGATAATCTTCTCTATCCCTTTGTGCGCCTTGGTGCGCGCCTCTTTGGCGGATTTGATCCCGATGCCAATTCTCCCATAGCATCCATGCCGAACTGTCACGTACCCGTTATCTTCTTCCACGGTGATACCGATGCTTTTGTGCCGATGTCAATGAGCGAAGAAAACTTTGCTGCGTGCGCTTCTCCCAAGCACTTTGTTATCACCCCGGGCGCAGGACATGGGCTTTGTTTTCCGATTGATGTGGATACATACGTGAAAGAAATTGAAAATTTTTTCGAGCCGTTTTTGGAAGAAAAACAATGAATATAAAACGGGCGATTCGTGAATCGCCCCTACGGAATATTATAAAATCACTGTAGGAAGTCG
>JAZQKM010000049.1:0-8714 GCA_045542155.1 Eubacteriales bacterium | reverse complement strand
GCCATTAAAAAAGACATGGAACCCACACTCCTGTTACCTATGGGCTTTGGTGCCATTCTTGTTAACATTCCGTTTGCAGATGCCATCACCGAACACGGCGCAATTACCACGCTTTACAATGCGGGTATTGCAAACGAGCTGTTCCCCTTGCTCCTATTCATTGGTATTGGTGCTATGATCGACTTCGGTCCTCTGCTCTCCAATCCAAAATTGATGATTTTCGGTGCAGCAGCACAATTCGGTATCTTCTTTACCCTTTGCCTCGCTTCGATGTTCTTTGACATCAACGATGCAGCATCCATTGCAATTATCGGTGCGGCTGACGGCCCCACAGCAATTTCCGTTTCCCAAAAATTGAACTCGCAGTATACAGGTGCAATTATGGTAGCGGCTTACTCCTATATGGCACTCGTTCCCATTATTCAGCCCCCCATCATCAAGATGCTCACAACAAAGAAAGAGCGTATGATCCGTATGCCTTATGAGGCAAAGGAAGTCACAAAGCTGACGCGTATCCTCTTCCCCATTGTTATCACCCTTATCGCAGGTCTTGTTGCCCCCTCGGCAGTATCTCTTGTTGGTTTCTTGATGTTTGGTAACCTCATTCGTGAATGTGGTGTTCTCGACTCTCTTTCCGAAACCGCCCAAAAGGTTCTCGCAAACCTCATCACCATTTTCCTTGGTATTTCCATCGCATCTCAAATGACCGCAGAAAAATTCCTCAACTTGCAAACTCTGCTCATCCTGGGCCTTGGTCTGTTTGCATTCATCTTCGACACAGCCGGCGGTGTACTCTTTGCAAAACTGATCAACCTCTTCTCCAAAAAGAAGATCAACCCCATGATTGGTGCTGCAGGAATTTCCGCATTCCCTATGTCCGGTCGTATTGTACATAAAATGGGACTGAAGGAAGATCCTCAAAACTTCCTTCTCATGCACTCCATTGGTGTTAACGTTTCCGGTCAGATCGCATCCGTTATTGCGGGCGGTTTGATTTTGAACTTCTTTTTGAAATAAGGAGGAACACGTATGAACTTTCAGCCTATGAATTTTGTAACCAGCCTTGCATATCTCGCTAAAGGTATGATCGGTATTTTGGTAGTAATGGGAGCTATTATTTTGGTAACCATGCTCCTGAACAAGGTTTCCTCTGGAAAGAAGAAAGCTTCCCAAAAAGCCACCAACGTCGAAACAAAGAATTAAACAATAATATGGAACATAAAATCGCACCTGCTTGGCAGGTGCGATTTTATTATTGTTGTTATTTGATTATCTGCGATGGATGAAGTTGCCCCAACCGTTGTCGTCGTTTTGGTTGTTGTCGTCTTCATCCTGTTTCTCTTCTTGAGAGGATTGGTCTTCCTCACTGTTTTGATCGTTAGAAGATGCATCGTGAGGCTCCGTCTTCGTTTCTGCGGCTTTCTTTGCCTCTTCTTCGGCTTGACGCTTTGCGCGCTCTTCGTTGTCGCGGCGGCTCTTTTCAGCCTTTTCTGCGGCAATCGCCTCGAGTTGTTCGACGGTTGCGCCGTCTTGCATAGCAGCCTTGAATTGGTCGCCATCCATCGTTTCGTGACCGAGCAGATACTCTGCTACAAAGTGCAGCTTATCGATGTGTTCGGAAAGAATTGCCTTTGCATCGGCATAGCATTCGTTGATGATACGTTGGATTTCTTCATCAATAACAGAGGCGGTCTGCTCGGAGTATTCCTTACCTGTTCCGTAGTCTCTGCCAAGGAATACCTCGGAGTGACCGGAACCGTAAAGAACAGTGCCAAGACGGTCGCTCATACCGTAGCGTGTAACCATTCCGCGTGCGATCTTGGTGGCTTGTTGAATGTCACCCGATGCGCCTGTGGAAATGTCATCCATAATCAATTCTTCGGCGATGCGTCCACCAAGGCTCATACGGATGCGGTCAATCATATCTCCGCGTGTGTTGTAAGAGGTATCAACCTCGGGCACACTGACGGTCACACCGCCTGCTCTGCCTGCGGGAATGATGGTAATAAACTTAACGGGGTCGGTGTTCTTGCAGTAGTAAGAAACAACTGCGTGACCTGCCTCGTGATATGCGGTGAGTTTGTTTTCCTTTTCGGTGCGGACCTTGGTCTTCTTTTGAGGACCGAGAAGCTCTTTCATAAAAGCATCCTCGATATCATCCATACCGATAAGAGACTTGCCCTTCTTTGCGGCAAGCAATGCTGCCTCGTTGAGAAGATTTGCAAGATCGGCGCCCGTAAAGCCAACGGTGGACTGTGCAACCTTGTGGAAGTCAACGCCCGACTCGAGAGG
Organism: Eubacteriales bacterium; assembly: GCA_045542155.1. Taxonomy (GTDB): domain Bacteria; phylum Bacillota; class Clostridia; order Oscillospirales; family CAG-272; genus UMGS1865. The sequence goes on along the minus strand of JAZQKM010000049.1, from coordinate 6,422 downwards.
CTTGTTGCGTGCGTGTACCTTCAGGATCTCTTCTCTACCCTTCATATCGGGATAGTTGACTGTGATTTGACGGTCAAAGCGTCCGGGACGAAGGAGTGCGGGGTCAAGGATGTCAGGTCGGTTGGTTGCCGCCATAACGATGATACCGTCGTGCGAACCAAAGCCGTCCATTTCAACGAGCAGTTGGTTGAGAGTCTGTTCGCGTTCGTCGTGTCCGCCGCCAAGGCCTGCACCGCGGTGACGTCCGACGGCATCGATCTCATCGATAAAGATGATAGCCGCGGGAGACTTGCGTGCGGTATCAAACAGATCGCGTACACGCGATGCACCGACACCAACGTACATTTCTACGAAATCGGAACCCGAAATCGAGTAGAAAGGAACGCCCGCTTCACCGGCAACTGCTTTTGCCAAAAGCGTTTTACCCGTACCGGGAGGGCCTTGGAGCAGGACACCGTGAGGGATTTTTGCACCAAGCTTTGTGAATTTTGCGGGATCCTTGAGGAACTCAACGATTTCAACGAGCTCTTCCTTTTCTTCGTCGGCACCCGCTACGTCGCGGAACAGTACGCGCTTGCTCTCATCCACAGCAGGCGTTTTAACGCGCGCCTTGCCAAAGGAATTAAACTTGCCACCGCCACCGCTCATTTTGCGGAAGGAAATGAAATAAATAACCACAAAGAGAATGATGATACCGAGCGTGGGCAAAAGGCTGACCCACCAAGGCATAGTTGCTTGCGGTTGGTACTCAATGACTACGTTGTTTCCCAAAAGTATCTCTTGGAAATCCTGATAGAACATATCTACGTACGCAAGCTTATAGCTCTTTTGCGAATCGTCGGTAAGCGTTAGGGTAACCTCACCCGTATTGTGAACGTATACCGATTTTACCTCGTTGTTTTTGATATAGGTCGCCAGCTCACTGTAGTTATCAATCGCTGTGCCCTTTGTGTCCTTGTAGAACAGTGACGAGAGCATAATAATGATAACGCCAAACAGTACTGCATACAAAAGTAACTGACGGCCAAAACTGCTTTTCTTCTTCATAAATCTGTAACTCCTTCCCCCTCGGGGATCTTCATATTATTACTCACTGTAAACCGACGGGTTGAGAACGCCGATGTACGGAAGATTGCGATAGTATTCTGCAAAGTCGAGTCCGTAGCCAACTACAAACTCATCGGGAATAACGATACCGGTATAATCTGCGGTCATTTCAACCTGACGGCGAGAGGGCTTATCCAAAAGTGTGCAGCACTTAACGCTATGTGCACCGCGGTCGGCAAGAAGCGAGCAAAGCTTTTGCAGAGTTCGGCCGCTATCGATAATGTCCTCAACAATAATAACGTCACAATCCTTAATATCACGCTTGAGGTCAAGGCTGACCTGAATAAAGCCCGACGTTGCAACGCCAGAGCCATAAGAAGATACCTTCATAAACTCCATTGTGCAAGGACGGTTGACACGGCGGATAAGGTCGGTTGCAAACAAAACGGAACCCTTGAGCACGATAACGAAAACAAGCTCGCGGTCGTGGTCGGGATGGTCGGCATTGATTTGCTCCGCAAGACGGTCGCAGGTTTCTGCGATCTTTTTTTCATCAGCCAGAATATACTTGATGTCATCCTTCATTTGGTGCATAACAATCTTCCTTTCTTTTTGCGTTCTCAAAACACGTTGTTTGATACGTTGATTTCAATTTTGTAAGCAAGAGGAAAATTCCCTCTTGCCACTTTGCCTACAAAATCGTCAGAGGTACCCACAAAGGGAGTCCAAACGATTTCCTCGCCCCAACAAAGCAACGGCAGCGCCTGGCGTAATTCGGTGGGGATTTTCTGCGCAGCCCAAAGTCGGCGGACTTGGCGGTGCATTTTGCCAAGCATCATAACGTCCCCCTCGCGGCGGTTGCGCCATATAAGTGCTTTTTGTAGGTCTTCCCATTCGCCCATCAGTATAAGAGCCCTACCGCTTTGTTTGTCAACAGTATTGGGGTTTTCAACAGGAGTGATGCTGATGGAAATATCGGTATTGGGAATTTGTGTTTCTCCGATTGTTAATGATAGTGTGTATTCGCCTACGGGTTGCGGCTTGGTTTTGGTAAGGGACAGTCGGCCGCGCGCCGCGCAGTATGCCGAAACACCCGTTGGCAATGCCACACGCGCAGTTTTGTCTCCGTTCTCAACAAGCTCCAAAAGTGCTTGCAGGTGAACCGACTCAAGGGTTGCTCCCCTCTCCGCTTCAAACCACATTTGCAATACACGGCGGCGAATAGCAGGATGTGCTCCGCGCAGCGCCCTGATACTCATTCCCTCGCGAGTCCTGTTTTTGAGAAGTAGCTGCCAAGCAACTTCTTTCAGATAGGCATCGTCCTCCGATAACTCCGCACTCATACGTACGGCTCGATGTGAAGCGTCGGTATAGAGCCCCTCCATAATAGGAAGGATGTCGGCACGAATGCGATTGCGCGCATAGGCGGTATCGGCATTTGTGCTATCGGTGACGAATGCGAGAGCGTTTTCTTTGCAATACTGCAAAATTTCTTGTTTGGTAAATCCAAGCAAAGGACGTACAAGATCGCCCGCCCCAAAGGGACGAATGGGTGCAATGCCACACAGTCCCGAAAGTCCTGTGCCGCGTGCGATGCGGAAAAGGATCGTTTCAAGATGGTCGTCGGCGTGATGCGCCGTGAGCAAGAGAGGAATGTCTCTTTCTTTCATTAAATCGGCAAAGAAGGCATAGCGCACCTCACGCGCTGCTTCTTCAAGGCTTTGTCCCTTTTCTTTTGCAATAGCAGGAATATCAACATCAAGAAGTGCAATTTCAAGTCCGCGTTCTTTTGCTATGTTTTTGCAAAATGCACGGTCACGGAGAGCCTCTTCCCCACGGATGCCGTGGTTAACGTGTGCCAACAGGATGGTGACGGCGGAATACTCTTTTTGCATCATATCCAACAGTGCCATTGAATCAGCACCGCCTGAAAATGCCAAAAGCACGGGAGCATTCGCATCAATCCCTGCCCATTTGTGCGGATCGATCAGTTTCCCCTTTTTGAATTGCTGTTTTGTCATACGCCTACATCGCGCTCATCTGCAATGGTTACGAACTTTGTGAACTGACCGTTCCAGCCCATATTGACCGTACCCGTAGAGCCGTGACGGTTCTTTGCAATAATGACCTCGGCAATGCTGGTATCCTGCCCTGCCGCGTCATCCGTTTTATAGTATTCGCTACGGTAAAGGAAAATGACGGTGTCGGCATCCTGCTCGATAGCACCCGAGTCACGCAAGTCGGAAAGCATCGGCTTTTTGTCGGTACGGGATTCAGGTCCACGGGAAAGCTGTGCACAGCAAACGATGGGAACCATCAATTCTTTTGCCATAATTTTGAGCGAACGCGAGATTTCGGAAACCTCTTGTACGCGGTTTTCGGTGTGCTTATCGCCGGACATCAAGCCTAAGTAGTCGATAATGACCATACCAAGATTCTTAACACGGCGCAATTTTGCCTTCATTGCGGTAACCGTCATACCTGAGGTGTCATCGATGAGAATGTCACAGCCTGCAAGCTCGCCTGCGGCTCTGGCAAGGTTCTCCCAATCGGCAGGTGCCAATTCGCCCGTACGCAGACTATAGCTGTTAACAAGCGCCTCACTGGAAAGCACACGGTTAACAAGCTGGTCGGCAGACATTTCCAAGGAGAAGATACAAACCGTCTTTTTGGTCTGCTTTGCCACGTTGGTAGCAATGTTGAGCGCAAAAGAGGTCTTACCCATACCGGGACGTGCACCAACCAACACGAGGTCGCTCTTGCCAAGACCTGCGAGAACGCGGTCAAGAGCCGAGAAACCGGTTTGCGTTCCCTGCGTAGCCTCTTTGTTGGTGTTCAGGTCGTGCAGATGCGCATAAACGTCGCCAAGAACGTCCTTGATGTGGCGGAAGCCCTTGGTATCTCTGCCCTGCGCGATATTAAAAATCAAATTTTCGGCGTGGTCGATAATGTCAACAACCGACTCTTGCTCGGAATACGCTGCCTCGGAAATTTCACTGCAAGCAGCAATGAGCTGACGGAGCACACTCTTCTCTTTGACAATGCGAGCATAGTCCCTGATGTTGAGTGCATCCGGAACGGCATCGGTCAAGGTGCGAATATAATCCTCGCCGCCCGACTTATTATAAATGCCCTTGGTAACCAGCATATCGATGAGGGTGACCACGTCGATTTCGCTGTTTGCCATAAAGAGCTCTTGCATTGCAAGATAAATTTGCTTATGCTCCTCGAGATAAAAATCCTCGGAGCCCAGTAGGTCCGCCACCTGTGTAATGGAGACGGGGTCGATAAGAATCGCTCCAAGAAGCGATTGCTCTGCCGGCATTGAGAACGGCAGGCGCTTAATCAATTCATTCTGCATAAGTCTTATTTTTCAACACGAACGGTGATTTTACCCGTTACTTCGGTATAAAGCTTAACGTCTGCCTGATAATTTCCATACGCCTTGATAGGGTCGGCAAGAGAAATCTTGCGCTTATCAATATCAATACCGTATGCGCTCTTGAGCGTTTCGGAAATATCCTTGGATGTGATAGAGCCGTAAAGGCGGCTGTCGCTTCCGCCGGGAGCCTTGATAACAACTACAATCTCTTTCAGCTTTTCGGCAAGTGCTTGCGCTTCTTTTTTTTCGGTGGCAATGCGATATTCGAGCGCCTCTGCCTTGACCTTTACGTCATTGAGCGACTGTGCATCGGCGGGCTTTGCTAATTTGCGGGGAATCAAAAAGTTTTTTGCGTATCCGTCGGATACTTCAACAACCTGATTCTTTTTGCCCTGCCCTTTTACGTCGGTTAAAAAAATCACTTTCATTTTATGTTTCTCCTATGTGCAACAGATAAGTCTTGGAATTATTTTTTGGAACGTCTTTCTACCTCGTACTCGTTGTCGAGATAGTCGTCAAGCGCATCCTTAAGCTTGCGGCATGCACCGTCAAGAGTGATGTTGGTCAGGCGCGCGCCTGCCATATCGTAATGTCCGCCGCCGCCAAGTTTTTGCATAATGAGCTGCACGTTAATCTTGTCGTGCGAACGCGCGGAAATGGTAACGGTATTATCGGCACGAAGCAATGCAAAGGATGCTTCAATGCCATCAATATTCATCAGCTTGTCTGCCGCTTTTGCAACGGCAATGTTGTCGTCCTCGGTGGCAACTCTGTCAACGCTGAGCCAAGTGAGTGCAACCTTATCGCGATAGGTACGCGTGCGGCTGTCGATATCGGATGCGACAAAGAGATCGGACATCGTTTCGGTAAAGAACTTGCGAACAACGCTCGCGTGTGCACCTCTCTCGTAGAGATAGTGTACCGCCGAGAAGGTTTGCATACCAACCGCAGTGGTAAAGTTTTTGGTATCGAGCATCAAGCCCGCGAGCATTAGGTTTGCTTCCTCTTTGAGGAGCGCATCGCGGTGAGGACTAAACTCCAACATTTCGCTGACAAGCTCACTTGCCGCCGAAACACCGGGACGGATATAGGTCATCAAAGGCTTGAACTCATAGAGCTGATCCTGACGGCGATGATGGTCGATGATAACCACGTTATTGACGCATTTGAGGAGCTTGGGACACTCGGTGTTGTAAACGTTGTTAACGTCGCTCATAATCAAAAGCGTATCGTGGCGTACGGCATCCAGAGCCGTCTCTCCATTGATGAACATCGAACGGTATTCGGGAAGTGCCGCCAACAAATCGTAGCAGGTACGGAAGTTTGCGTGGTCGCGATTGACAACAATGCGAATCTTGGATGTGTCTCCCCCACGAGCACAGATAGCAAGACGGGCAAGACCGACACAAGAGCCGATGGAATCGTAGTCGGGGGCGCGGTGTCCCATAATCAAAACGTTTTCGGCATCCTTCATCAAGCGGCAAAGGTGCTGGGAGTTGACGCGAGATGTGATGGTGGTGGAGCCTGCCATTGTGTTGACACGTCCGCCGTAAGGCGTTACAGACTTACCGTCGTTAACGGCAGCTTGGTCGCCACCCTTTTGGAGTGCGATGTCAAGGGCGTCGCCTGCGGCTCTTTCCTTATCTTCAAAGCTGCCCTCAATAGCACCAACGCCGATGGAGATGGTTACGGGGAAGCTATTATCGCCAAGTCGAATACTGCGAATAGTATCAAGAATTTGGAACTTATTACGCACGCAACGGTCGAGTGCCTTGCGTGTGAAAACGAGAATGTACTTCTCGCGCTCATATTCGCGCAACATTCCGCCAAAGCTTGCCGCCCACTCCTTGAGCTTTGCCTCAATTTCGTTGACTGCCGTACGGTAGCTGACGCGAATGTACTGTGCCAGCTCCTGCAAGCTGTCAATAACGATGTGTGCTACAATGGGTTCGTTCTCATACATCGTGCGGCGCATTGCCTCAAGCTCGGTAAT